>NZ_JCAKMZ010000046.1:0-14369 GCF_059515865.1 Acinetobacter sp. CY73
CAAATGCACCATTCAAATTTATTCAACCTTTAGTGTTTCAAGGCTCATGTGATCGGAGTATTTTTCTGTGTTGGTTGGAGTATTTGTTAAAGGACTTACAGAAGAAGGATATTCAGACTAAAAATTATTTGCTGATTCTCGATAATGCCTCAATTCATAAAGGTCAAGCGATTGATGATTTAGCAGCAAAATATAAGACAAGAATCGTTTATCTACCTGCGTATAGTCCCGACCTCAATCCTATTGAAAAAGCATGGTCTGTCTTAAAAAGTAAAGTCAGGCACATCATTGCTCAGAACAATAAAACCATTCAGGAAGCTCTGGATATCGTATTTAAGATGATGTAGCTTATGTTTCATATTTGGCTATACGTGAAAACCATAGAAAAATTTTGATAGAAATAGAGTTTTGTCCTCCTAATAAAGTCATATTTAAAAGAGGAAGATTTCTCCGCAATGGAGTTGAAATTTTAGTTCGACCTACTAATATTTTGATAACTAATAATAGTACGATTATCAAAGGTTGTAGTGCCATCAATTGTTTTGGTGGTTTGATTATTGGACATCATGAAAAACCCATAAGTGGTTTTTTTGCTTTAGATGGAATCAATAGGTATGTAGGTTCAAATAAAGAAGCATTAAAATTTGAGAAAGAATCTTTACAATGAAGTAATGTATAGTATGAAGTCAAGTAATTTAGATTGAGCATAGTACAATGCAACTCAACTCATTCTCCCCAATCCCTGAAGATGATGAAGAACTTCATCTTCCTGAACTTGTGTATTGGTCATCAATCGGTGAAATCGCAGAAGTTGAAACAGTGCTTGCAAATGGCGTAGACGTAAACCAAACCGATGACGAAGGCTATAGCGCATTGCAAGCTGCTGCTGAAAATGGTTATTTAGATGTGGTAAAACTTCTTGTATCAAAAGGTGCTAACGTCAACTACAAAGGTGAATACACCGCATTGCAACTGGCTGAGATGGCAGAGCAAAAAGAAATTGTAGAATTTTTAAAACAATTTTAAGTATTCAAAAGAATAAAGCAGAAAAAGAAAAGCCCATCATCCTGATGGGCTTTTCTTCGTATCGGGTTGTTTAGGTTTAACTCCTGTCTAACCTCACGTCCTGATGCTCAAACATATTATTGTTGTTGTTTTTCGTTTGGGAAACGTCCTGTTTCCTGATGTATTCAGAATAACAAAAAAGAGAACTCATGCCTAGAAGCAGATAACAGCTTTAGATGTAAGCATTTTCGTACAAAATTCACTAAGTCTCTAATTCTTCAAGAATCGCTTGGTTAAAGGCAGGAATATCATTTGGATCTCTTGAAGTAATGAGTACCCAGCCACCTGTATTACAACGATGAACCTGTTCATCGACCCAGTTTGCACCTGCGTTTTGTAGATCAAGTTTAATACTTTTATAGGAGGTCAGATTTTTATCATGAATACGCTCAGCATTAATCAACGTCCAAGGTGCATGGCAAATCGCAGCAATCGGCTTTTGATGATCAGTAAAGTGCTGAATGATCTTTTGAGCGTCAGCATTGATTCTCAATGTATCTGCATTTACTGTTCCCCCCGGAATCACCAAAATATCGTAATCTTCTACTGCGACATTTTCTAAAGTCGTCTGAGGGGTATATCGTGTTGCAGGTGTTTTATCACTTTTAACCGTTTGAACCTCTTCATTTTTCTCAGCAGCATGAATCACTTCAATGCCTTTACTTTGTAAATACTCAAGAGGCTTAATCAATTCATCCTGTTCAACACCTTGATTCGATGTAATAAATAGTGCTTTTTTGGTCATTTTGGTTCCCTCATATGATATATGCAAGCTCTATCTAAACTAACAATCGATTGACGATTCAGGTGTAAGACTTTGAAGTGTAATCTGTTCAAAATACGTGACAAAAGTTGTAATCAATCATTTCTAATTTTTAGCAATTTCATCTCTGCATTCACTTTCTCATTAAAGAGTAAATCGAAATTTTGAAATGGTGATTGCTAACGAACTCCAGTCCCTAGATTCTTTTCAATAAATTCAATACTGCTGATTTTCAATTGATCCAATGCTTCTTTTTCCACAGGATAATGCCCACCTTTTGGAAGCATGACCACTTCGTGCGGAACACTTAATCGTTTTAATACTTCTTGGCTCAGTGACAAAGGTGTCCAATGATCTTCAGCAGGCTGAGTCAACAATACTGGACATTGCACAAATGACGACACGTGATAAGGCGGTTTATAGTTCATATAGCTGTTTAAAAATTTAATACTCATGGTGTTACCCGCAGAAGTTTTATCTTTGAGCATGATCTTCAAGGCTTGCGGGTCATTGGTCAGTTTAGACATTTTAGAGACCAAAGACATGGGTAAAGGAAGGCTACCCATAGGCGTCTTGGCTGTTATTTGCATGGCGGGTAGTAGGAGTGGGCTTATTGAACTAAAACGCATTGTGCCTTTTTTGACATCTAAATTTTGCTGATCTAGAAAAGTCATGCCAATAATGCCTTTGATATTTTGATTCTGCATAGCGACATGCATCGTGAGCATCCCACCCGCTGATAAACCGTACAGGAAAATAGGGCGATCATCTTTCTTGGCTTCCGCATCTACAAAATCGCTAACCAATTGAATCCAATCTTGATAAACAATTTTCGATTTCGAAGGATATTGAGTTAAGCCATAACCGGGAAGATCCAGAGCTAGGCTTTCAAACCCAGCTTGAGCAAGTGGATGTCCTAAAACCAAACTCATTTGACGCCCATTGGTGCCGACACCATGCAATAAAATGACTTTTGCTTTGGATTTAGGTCGAGGATAATAATCAACATGGACCTGATGCTCTTGCCAAGCCCAAAAATATTCTTGTGGAAGGTCATGCTCACTCAACTGATAAGCTTGGGGCATTCGTTGTTGTAATTTCTTCCATGCATCTTGTTCTGTATACCATTTCTGTTGTGGTGGACTTGCCCATACCACGGATTGAATAAAGACCATTAAAGAGATAAAGAAGCGTTTAATCATTAGGGGTAACCCTTTATTTTTTTGTTAACGCTATGCTGATATTGTGAATTTATAAATATCTTAAATGACTGTACTTTTAGATTTATGGTCAATGCGGTAAAAAAATGAAAAAAGATGATGATTTTAAATAGAAAAATAAAACCTTCCATTTGTCGGATATTGATTATTTAACCTATTTCAACATTCTAAAAAAACGAAATGAGCAGAAAATTGTTAAAACACTATTTTGATTGTTTTTTAATCAAGCAACATGGATGGAATTCATGGTAAAATACTCGGCTTTCATCTTCTTTGATCTTTTTTTGAGATCATCCATCTGCCAGCCGAGAATTGCTAGCCATGTCTACTGCTTATACTATGCAGACTGCGCCAAAAGCGTTGTTTGATTACGACAAATATTGGGCGTCATGTTTTGAACCTGCGCCATTTTTGCCGATGTCACGCGAGGAAATGGATCAACTCGGTTGGGACAGTTGTGACTTTATTTTAGTCTGTGGCGATGCCTATATTGACCATGCATCGTTTTGTTCAGGCATTATCGGACGTGTGCTAGAAGCTCAGGGCTTCCGTGTGGGTATCATTGCGCAGCCTGATTGGACCAGCGTAGATGCGTTCCGTGTTTTAGGTAAACCCAATATTGCTTGGGGGGTGACCGCAGGGAATATGGATTCGATGATCAACCGTTATACGGCGGATCGTAAAATCCGTTCTGATGATGCCTATTCACCAGACAACGTACCGAATAAACGTCCAGACCGTGCTGCAACCGTGTATTGCCAACGTGTTCGTGAAGCTTATCCTGATGTTCCAGTCTTGCTGGGTGGTATCGAAGCATCTTTACGTCGTATTGCGCACTATGACTACTGGTCTGACAAAGTACGTCGTTCAGTGTTAATGGATTCGAAGGCTGACTTACTGATGTACGGTAATGGTGAGCGTTCGATTACAGAAGTTATGCATCGTTTGGCGCGTGGTGAAAAAATTCACGAGATCACGGATGTTCGCGGTACTGCGTTCATCGTGAACAAACTGAATCGACCTTCTAAAGCGAAATTCGTGGAAATCGCATCGAATGATGTGGATACCGTGGGTCGTGTTGATCCAATCATCAATCCTTATGTGATGACTGAAGATTTAGATGGTTGTGAAATCGAAAAAGATAAAGGTAACTCTTTAGCTCAGTATCAGGGTTTCCAAAAAGAAGCTGTTGCGAACCCGATTGTTCGTGCAGGCGATGATTTAGACGAAAACACTCAAATTGTACAGTTACAACCAATTTCTAAAGCGATTAAACACAAATTACCACCTCGTGAATTGGCTGTGATTCGTTTGCCATCTTTTGAGGAAGTGGCAATTGATCCTGTTTTATATGCACATGCCAACCGTATTTTACATTTGGAAACCAATCCAGGTAATGCGCGTGCATTGGTGCAAAAGCATGGTGAACGTGATGTGTGGCTGAACCCACCGCCAATTCCATTAACCACAGAAGAAATGGATTACGTGTTTGATTTACCTTATGCACGTTTACCACATCCATCTTATGCAAATGCACGTTTCCCTGCATTTGACATGATTAAGTTCTCCGTCAACATCATGCGCGGATGTTTCGGTGGCTGTACTTTCTGTTCAATTACAGAACATGAAGGTCGTATTATTCAAAACCGTTCTGAAGAGTCGATTCTTCGTGAAGTAGAAAAAATTCGTGATACAGCACCGGGCTTTACCGGCATTATTTCGGACTTAGGTGGCCCAACGGCAAACATGTATCGTTTGCACTGTAATGACCCTGAGATTGAAAAAAACTGTCGGAAGCCATCTTGTGTGTACCCGGGTGTGTGTCAGAACTTATTGACTGATCATGCTCCCTTGACGCAGTTGTATCGTAAAGCACGTGCAATTAAAGGTATTAAAAAGATTTTGATTGGTTCGGGACTGCGTTATGACCTTGCAGTATTGAACCCTGAATATGTGAAAGAATTGGTCACACACCATGTGGGTGGTTATCTTAAGATTGCACCTGAACATACCGAGAAAGGTCCATTGTCGAAGATGATGAAACCGGGAATCGGGACCTATGATCGCTTCAAACAAATGTTTGATCGTTTCAGTAAGGAAGCAGGTAAAGAGCAGTACTTAATTCCATATTTCATCGCGGCACATCCAGGTACAACGGATTATGACATGATGAATTTGGCGATTTGGTTGAAGAAGAATGGCTTCCGTGCGGATCAAGTACAAACCTTCTATCCGTCACCAATGGCGACTGCCACCACGATGTACTACACAGGTAAAAATCCGCTGTCTAAAGTCGCGCGTTATACCGAAAGTGTGGATATTGTGAAAGGCGAGAAGCGTCGTCGTTTGCATAAGGCATTCTTACGTTACCATGATCCAAACAATTGGCCTTTACTACGTGAAGCCTTAAAGGAAATGGGGCGTCAGGACTTGATTGGTAATTCGAAGCAACACTTGATTCCGACCTATCAACCTGCGGGAACAACTGAAGGTCAGTATCAATCCGCACGGAAGAAAAACTCAACTGTAGGTGGGGATTCACAGAAACGTAGTGATCAAAATCAATCACGTCCTTCAAATACCAAGAAACGTCCTGAGCGGGGTCAAATTTTGACTCAGCATACCGGTCTGCCTCCACGTGAAACAGGGGATCGTAAAAAACCGAGTGGCTCAAAACCAAAAAACAATGCTAAATCGAGATCACGTGCTTAATTACTGAGTTATATTTGAAAAAAAAGGATGCTTCGGCATCCTTTTTTGTGGATAACTTTTTTCAGAATGTTGATAAGTTTTAGTACAGACTTTATCTAGAAATGAATCCAATATATTTTCTAAAACGCTTAAAAAGTCGATGATTTCTATCTGAAAAAATTGTTAAGACGAGTTATTTGGTTTATAAAAGAAAGATTGGGGATGTCACAGTAATGTCATTTAACAATTTTTGGATGAAATCTTTTTTTGTTGGTGTTAAAAATAGTAGATCAAGGCAGAATTAAGAATAGGTTGATGCAAGGATTGGGTCATACATTTTGTGGTTAGATTGCTCTTATTTTTAATAAAAAATATTTTCATAGCAAAATTATTTTTTGTAGATCGAAGGCTTTACACTCATGAGACTGGTATTTGGATTATTCGATAGGTTGATGGCTAGATACTGATCAAAGCGTTAAATGATTTTGATTTCATCTTGCTTAAATGTGCTACAAATTCTTATCTTAAATAATTGAAAAAATGACTTTTTGAAAATAGATTCAATAGACTGGTATTCTAGGATGCCACTCTAAAGTATATAAAAATATGGTAAAGACGTTGAATGGATTCAATGAGTGGTCAATAAAAAGCGTTTTATTACAAATAAAATGTTAAACAACAATGAATTATAAAAATACACATAAGGATTGAAACAATGGACATGATGATTGTCGTGAGTGTAATCGCACTTACCATCGTGATGATCGTTGCTTATAACGGATTAAAAGCTAAGCAACCATCGGACAGTATCTTAAGGCAGAGAGCTGTTTTTAACGCGGAAGAGCAAATGACTTTTGCTCGAATTAAAGAAATTTTACCTGAGGCAAATGTATTTGCTCATGTTTCATTTGATGCTTTACTCACGACTAAATTCCCACGGACTCGACGTAAATACGCCAGCATGTTTGCGGACTTTGTCGTGTTAGATCGAGATTGTCATGTGGTGGCTGTTGTTGCATTGGGGGATGTGAGTTTATCAAAGCGTAATCATTCTGCGATACAACAAGATGCTTTGTTGGAGGCAGCAGGATATCGACTCATTCGCTATGAGCATGTGCCTGAGTATCAACAATTACGTGAAGATTTTTTGACTGAAATTGTTGAAATGCAACACAAACCCAGTGTAAGTGTGGCTGAATTGGGGAAGTTTGAAGTGTATTCATCTACTGATTTGGCTAAAGCACGTATCTATGGGTAGTGAATATTCGAGTTGGATGAATATAAAAGGGGATAAAGATAAAAAATGCATGTGAATACATGCATTTTTTCAAGAAATTCTTTGAGAGTCTAAAAAAAGATTTCGCCTAACATTATGGCTACTCTGCTTCGGGTTTGACAGCAACCACTGTGAGTTCGACTAAAACATTGGGGTCATAGAGTTTGGCTTCGACACAGGTGCGAGGTAGGGCTTCAATATCTGCAACCCACGCATCCCAGACTTCATTAAATGCAGCATAGTCTTTTTCAATATCTTTTAAATAAATCGTCACAGACATAATATGGCTTTTATCTGTACCTGCATCTGCTAAAAATTGGTCAATCATATCGAAGGTTTGTTGCGTTTGACCTTTGATATCTAAACTCAAATCTGAAGCCAACTGACCTGCCAAATGAACTAAATTTCCTGAAATGGCAATTTCTGAAAAGCGTTTTGCGACGTGAAGACGTTGTACAGCCATGTCATTTCTCTTGTTTCTTTCTAGATCATTCGAGTTTACGTGAACGATTCGATTATGCAAAGCAAGGCTAATTAAAGGGTACTGATGTTTTCATTTCAAAGAATCTGTTAGATAGCACATGACATAAAAAAAGAGAAGGTCATTCAAAACCTTCTCTTTTTCTTGAACCGTTTAGAGATTTATTCTTTGGTTGTATTCGGCATGATTGCTGCCACAAGTGCCGTAATAAAACAGCCCAAGACTAGATATAGTGCGACGTATTGCCATGAACCATCACCCCAAATCACCAATGCTGCAGCGATCATTGGCGTAAAGCCACCGCCAATAATACTCGCGACTTGATAACCCACCCCAGCACCACTGTAGCGATACTCTGTACCAAATAGTGAGGTGAAAATGGGTTGATGAACTGCAACCACCATGTCATGTGCAACATTGGCAAGTAAAATCGCAAAGATCACAATCAGCCAGGTATTTTGAGCATCTAACGCCATGAAGAATGGATAAGCTGACATAGCTCCAATGAGACCACCGACCACGCACATACTTTTATGGGTGATTTTATCGGAGATCCATGCAAATAGTGGAATGCTAAAACAACTGATTGCACCGACCATGAGTGCAATATTCAAAAAGAATTGCTTATCCATCCCCAAATTATTGGTGGAATAATTCAGTGCAAAGTTGGTGACCAAATACATCGTCAGCAGTTCTGCAAAGCGCAGTGCAATGATATAGAAGAAAGCTTTTGGATTTTGAGTAATCGCTTGGAGGATTGGAAGCTTTTGAGGTTTTTTATCTGCTTCAATCACTTTTTCTACAAATTCTTGTGATTCATCTTGATCACGACGAATCCAAAAAGCGGCAAACAGCAAAACTGCACTGGCAATAAATGGAATACGCCAAGCCCAATCAGCAAAAGCTTGTTCACCAAAAGTCATCAGCACTAAGGAGACAGAACCTGTGGCGAGGACTAATCCGACACCGTAACCAATTTGAACACCGCTACTGTAAAAGGCTTTTTTGCCTTTCGGGGCATTTTCTACAGCCATGAGGGCTGCACCGCCCCATTCACCACCCACAGCAAAACCTTGGATGGCACGAAGCGTGACCAGTAGAACAGGTGCCCACCAACCAATCGATTCAAAATTAGGCAGTAAACCGATGCCAACGGTGGCGGTGCCCATGAGCAAAACAGTCAATACCAACATTTTTTTACGACCGATACGATCACCAAAATGACCGAAGATCACGCCACCGAGCGGACGGAATAAGAACCCAACGCCAAAAGTTGCGAGCGCAGCTAAGGTACCCATACTCGGGTCAATACTGGGAAAAAATTGGTCTTTAAAAATGAGTGCGGCAACAATGCCATAAAGTAAAAAGTCGTACCAGTCGACGACAGCACCCACAAAACTACTGAGCGCAGCTTTACGGGCACGTTGTTCTTGAAGATCAGAACTGAGAGGTGCGGTTTGCATACAAAGAGAGCCCATGAGGTATAACAGAGGGTCCTGTAATATTCGGATTGATCGTCACGCCAATCACAGGACTAAATGCTAAAATTTAAGGTGTCTTTTAGCATTTCAGCTGATACATGGGTAATGTATAGCGGGAATTAGATTACCCGAAAAAAATAGATTTGCTATCAATATTTGGTCTAATTTTATTCTTTTGCTGAAATTTCAGCCATGCATGTGATTTCTTATCATCAACCCAGCATTAAAAAATGCAGCTGATTTGGTGGCTACCACAAGTCCAATTGAGCTTGTTCTGCCTGATCTATGAGTTGATAAACACCGACACCAATTAATCGAAATTGGTCATTTTTAGGAATATGCATTTCAGATAATAGCAGGTGTAGGATTTGCTCAAGTTCGTCTATGGATTTAAGCGGATGTTTAAAACTTTTGCTGTGTTGTAAAACTTGAAAATTTTTCAATTTCAGTTTGACTGTCACGCCACGCGCTTGAAGTTGTTTTTTCTCCAAATTAGACCAGACTCGTTCAATTAAAGATGACCAATGAATGCTACATTCTGAAAGTGTTAAATCTTGATCAAAAGTGGTTTCTTTAGAAATCTGTTGTCTTTGCCGTTCTGCTTGCACAGGACGTTCATCAATCCCTTGCGCATATAGAAACAATTGTTTTCCATATTTTCCAAAATGGTGTATCAACATACTTTGTTCAACTTGTTGCAAATCACCGAGCGTTTTCAGTTGCAGGCGTTCAAGTTTTTCTTGGGTCACTTTACCTACGCCTGGAATTTTTTTGAGTTCAAGGTTTTCGATGAAGTGTTGAATCTGATGGGGTTTTATCACAAATATTCCATCAGGTTTATTCCAGTCTGAAGCGACTTTGGCTAAGAATTTATTCGGTGCTACACCGGCAGATGCGGTTAATCCAGTTTGTGAAAATATATCCGCCCGAATGTGCATGGCGACTTCAGTGGCACTGGCTAAGCCTTTGAAATTATGTGTGACATCCAAATAAGCTTCATCTAAAGATAAGGGTTCAATGAGATCGGTATATTGCCGAAAAATTTCATGAATTTGACGAGACACTTCTTGATATTTGGGGAAATTGGGTTCAATCACTACGACTTGTGGACAGCGTTTTTTAGCTTGGCTCATGGACATGGCAGAGCGCAATCCAAAAACACGCGCAGGATAGGATGCTGCACAAATGACTGCACGAGGATGGTGCGATGAAACCACGACAGGCAAATGCTTGAGCTCTGGTTGATCCCGAAGTTCAACAGAGGCATAGAATGCATCCATGTCGATATGAATTATTTTTCTCATACATTCAATAGGCAGAGCAGGGTTCGCAAGTGAATGGATCATTTTAGCCTAAAAAATCATATTGATTTACTAAGACACTCCGCTTAGCGATGATAAACGACACATGGTGTCCGAGCTATTGCAGGTCTTTCACTTTTTAAATTTCTTGAGGAGGAGGTTGCCATTGATTCAAAGCAATATTTCTAAGTTTAGGCGTTTTATTTTTTTGATTTTGGTGCCAGGTAAAGCTGATTTTTTTCAAGAAAACTTTGCCATGCATATTCGTCGCCGTTGAAAACATTGAGATCGACAGTGGTTGTTATACCTTTGATCTTACCCTGATTCGTGTGTTGCCAAAAATGCCATTTGGGATCATTTTTAAGTTGTGGTTTACTTTTGTATTCACGTACCCATAAAGGTGTATTTGGAAATTGATCGACCAAGACAATATTATAAAATGCTTTGGAAATATAAAAAATCGGTTGTTTGCCATAATGTTGGTGTAGGCGGTCATGCATCACCTGAATCTGTTGGATTAACTGTTCTTTGGTGTATTGGTTGATACAGTTTTCTTCATATTCCAAATCAATCACAGGCGGCAATGCATTGTCTTTCCTCGGGACGGTTTCTATAAAGTTTTGTGCTTGAATATTGCCATCGCGACACAGTCGATAAAAATGATAAGCCCCGACTAAGAATCCTTGCTCTCGCGCTTGTAACCAATTTTGTTGAAATTTACGATCTTTAAAATCGCCGCCTTCTGTGGCCTTTAAATAGACAAATTTAAACTCTTGCGGAGAGATTCGATTCCAATCAATGTCTTTTTGGTGATGTGAAACGTCAAAGCCTTTGATGGGATATTCTTCGGCTTTGGCATATTGTTTTGGAAAAAAGAAAGAAAAAGAGTAAATAAATACAGCAATACAGAGACTCAGTCCGATACTTGCAAGTGACATAAAATACAGTCGCGTCCAATTTGTCTTTTTGTTTATTTTAGCCATAAATATGTATGAGAGCGCTTATTGATCACATCATAACTCGATCTCAGGGAGGTGACCATCAGGTGTGTTGAAATCGAGTGAGATTTTTTAGTGAATACTAAACAGCGGTGTTTTTCGGAATTTGCCAAAAAATCAGCGCGGCAATGATATTGATACTTGCCAAACATAATAGGGTGTAATGGAAAGCCTGTAGGGTATGCACCGTGCCTAAATGCTGTGTAAATACATTGACCAATGTTCCAGCTAAAGCCACGCCCAAACTCATCGAAAGCATCATAATCATAGACAAGAAGCTATTACCACTACTGGCATTTTGCTGAGATAAGTCTTTAAGCGTCAGTGTGTTCATCGAAACAAACTGCAAAGAATTCAGTATGCCAAAAATAAAGAAATGAATTAAACGCAACCATGTCGGTGTAGCTGCGGTATGCAGTGCAAAACTGGCGATACATACACCGACCAACACCGTATTGACCAACAGCACATGACGATAACCAAAGCGCTGAATCAGCGGACGAATAATCGGTTTCGATGCCAATGAACCCAATACAGTCGGAATCATTAATAGTCCCGTAATGAATGGGTCGAAGCCAAACGCGACTTGTAACATCAGGGGAATAAGAAAGGGTAAGGCATTACCACCAAAACGCGCAAAAAAATTGCCTAAAATCCCGATGGTAAAGATATGATTTTTAAATAGAGACGCTCTAAATAAAGCATTTTGATGAGTCATTGCGTGAAAAGCATAAATCAACGTTGCGACCAAGCCTGTGATGATCAATGCGATGCTCACCCAAGCCGCACTGTATTGATTGGCGAGATTTTCAATACCGAGTGATAGCCCAACCATAGCGAGCACGAGCAGTATAAATCCACTGAAATCAAATTTTTTGACTGTTTTTTCTTTAACATTCGGCATCGCTTTAAAGGTGACAATGACGCCCAGTATGCCCACCGGAATATTGATTAAAAAGATCCAATGCCATGTCATATACTCCACCATCCAACCGCCTAAGGTTGGACCAATCAGTGGACCAATTAATCCTGCAAGACTCATCAAGCTCATTGCTGCTAGAAATTGGGTACGGGGAATAATTTTAAGCATCGCCAAACGACCGACAGGCAATAAGAATGCGCCACCAATGCCTTGAATGACGCGATAGACCAAAAGTTCATTGAGACTGCTTGAAAATGCGCAACCCAGTGAGGCAAAGGTAAAGATCACAATTGCAGCAAAGAATGTATTACGAACGCCAAAACGATCGGCTAACCATCCACTTAAAGGAATACACGCGGCGACAGACAGTACATAAGCCACGACCACACTGTGCATACTGAGCGGGTCTTCATTCAGACTATGCGCAATTGCTGGAATTGCAGTATTAATGATAGTGGTATCAAGCCCTTGCATGAAAAAACCAATCGCAACAAGAAAGACCAGTAATCTAAATTCTGGTTGTAAAGCTTGATGGGGTGGTGTGGTGTTCATTGATATGCTTGGTTATATTCGCTATGTAAAAAGAATAACATTTATTCATTCGCACATAGAGCGTAAGGATCTAATGTTTTGTTAAATTCTAATAACCCGAATCGCGGATAAGGATTTTTCTTTAAAATCATAAGCTAAATGTAATTTTATGATTAATTTTTAGTGCTATCAGATCAAGGTAAATACTTTTTTATGATCAAAATGATGCATAAATCTTAAGATGAATTGTCTCATTGCCTTAAGCAGGATTCGGGTTAATAGAGTTTTATAGATTTGATGCATCGAAATTGTATTCTTTTGCCATTTAATCCCTCAACACAAATCCACTGATTAGGATAACTTAGATAAGCTGAATTGTTTAATCTATCATTTAATCTAATCGGATCCTTACAGACATATCATCGTGTATGCTAGTCATAATGCCTTAAGATTGAATTTTAGAAAAGCCTATATTATTTTCTCTTTGTTAATCTATTTATTCAGGATTCAAATCATTATAATAAATTGATAGATATTCAACACAAGGCAAGATTTCATTATTTACATTGTAAATTTTTTCAATTATTTCGCTTTCATATATTGAATTTTCAAATCTATTCTTTACTTTTTTAGTTAAACTCCACTTAAATAAGCGAAATTGAACCGTATCTAAATCGTGAGTAAAGTATTGATTGCTTTTTAACATTACTGCGAATGCAATTAGACTTTTATAAAGATCGAAAATCAACCAATATTCTAATAACAATTTAGTATCAAAAAAATTAAATCTAAATACAAAGAAAATAAAGGTTAAATCGAAAATATAATATTTTTCTAGAAAAGCATTAAAGTATTCCAACATAAGTTTATTTAAAAAATTTATTTCTTCAATCTTCCATTCAGTTACATTATTAAAAATTAAAAATAAATCATTTTCAATAATAGCTGGATTTTCACCATTAATAAAAAGCTCTACAATTTTCGGTAGGAAATATTTAACTTCATTGTCTTTATAGGTACTATTTTTAGGACTTCCAAGATAATCCATTAAGTCAGATTTATTAAGATCATTGATTGGTGATTCTAATAATCTTTTTTTAATTTCTAACCCATATTCTTGATCGAAATTTATACTATTTTCCAAGGTGTAGTTAGAGAATATTTGATACCCTAAATCAATTATATTTTTTAATTCGTAAGTTAAATCATATTTCATAATAAAATTTTCGGTAATGTTCAAAAACAACGTGTTTAGTTTAAAATGGCTTTGTTGCACAAACCTAGCATAGAAGGCTTATTGGGCAATATAATTTCAAAATGAATAAGCCTGTCCCTAAAATTTATCGTACAACCAATTGGTCCTCCTATATGAGCAGTATACTGCGAAGACTGATTAACCGAGGCAATATTTCCATTTGGTTTGATCCAAAGACTCAGTGGTATGCACAGTCACAAGGCAAACAAGGTCGAAATCAAATCTCTATTTCGACTCTCTTCACGTATGGTCACAGGTTTTGTTCAAAGTCTGATTAAACTTTGCGGATTAGGTTGGACAGCCCTAGATTACACGACGCTTTGTAGAAGACAAAAGCATATTGATATTGCGATTAGCTATCAAGAAAGTCGTGATGGACTTCCTT
>NZ_JCAKMZ010000047.1:0-13952 GCF_059515865.1 Acinetobacter sp. CY73
ACCAAGTTTTCATCGGTATTGGTGAACTTAACCGTTTCACCTAGTTTCACGTTGTCTGCTGTGGTCGCTTCGCCACCCACGTTTTGCGTGGTGATGTTAAAGCCAGTGTCGACTAAACCATCTGTCGCTAATTTCACTTGGTCTTCAGTCGCCGCTTGACCTGAGGTGATGTTCTCTGGATCCCATGTCGTATTGGTTAAGCCACCAATCACACCATCTTTACCGTTGATCACCACAGGACTTCCACCTGTTGTTGCACCTACTGTAATCGTATCCGCACCAACAGTCGTCGTTGACTTGCCATCAGTAATGCTGTTACTGCCAGCCGTGATC
Organism: Acinetobacter sp. CY73; assembly: GCF_059515865.1. NCBI lineage: Bacteria > Pseudomonadati > Pseudomonadota > Gammaproteobacteria > Moraxellales > Moraxellaceae > Acinetobacter > Acinetobacter sp. CY73. The sequence goes on from NZ_JCAKMZ010000047.1 coordinate 334, forward strand.
TTGTTGGTATTGGTACCATCTGTGACTGTTACACCGCCCGCTGTGGTCGTGGTGCTATTGCTACCATCTGTGATCTTAGCTTTGTCCGCACCATATACTGCTTCTTTCACATTCGCAGGATCTGTCGCATCTTTAACCGTCGTACCACCCGCAGTTAAGCTTGTTTCTTTTCCTGTTGGAGCACCATTCTCATCTGTTTCAACAACTTTAACCCCGCTGTTGTCTACAAGGGTGTCTCCTGCTGTCACGCTGTCAACTGTGATGTCTTTCGCTAGGTCATAAATCACATCGTTATTTTCAGTCGTACTCACCACCAAGTTTTCATCGGTATTGGTGAACTTAACCGTTTCACCTAGTTTCACGTTGTCTGCTGTGGTCGCTTCGCCACCCACGTTTTGCGTGGTGATGTTAAAGCCAGTGTCGACTAAACCATCTGTCGCTAATTTCACTTGGTCTTCAGTCGCCGCTTGACCTGAGGTGATGTTCTCTGGATCCCATGTCGTATTGGTTAAGCCACCAATCACACCATCTTTACCGTTGATCACCACAGGACTTCCACCTGTTGTTGCACCTACTGTAATCGTATCCGCACCAACAGTCGTCGTTGACTTGCCATCAGTAATGCTGTTACTGCCAGCCGTGATCTTGTTGGTATTGGTACCATCTGTGACTGTCGTACCGCCCGCTGTGGTCGTGGTGCTATTGCTACCATCTGTGATCTTAGCTTTGTCCGCACTATACACTGCTTCTTTCACATTCGCAGGATCACTTGAATCTCGAACTAAAGTGCCTTGGTCTGTTAATTGGCTGCCTGTAATCAATTCACCAGTAGTCGGATCAACTGTGCCAGCTGTCACGCTGTCCACAACCAGATTTTTATTTAATGCAATCGTTGCTTGGCCCTGTGTCACCGTCGTGGTGATATTGCTATCACCGACAATCGCAAGTTCGCTACCCAATGGATTGGTTGATGTACCTGTGCCTGCATCTTTGAAGGTCAGCGGTTTTACAATTTCTGTATTTAAGTTCGTTAATGCAGCACCAACATTATTCACTGCAACATAAGCTGAACCATCTGCTTTATTGATCACATAACTTGGAGCAGTCACACCACCAGCAGCAGTATTGGCTTTCGCACCACCACCTAAAGCAGCTGCAGTATCTGTTGCAACTTTTGCCAGCTCAGCGTTGGTTTGAAATAATTGGCTACCATTAATAGCATCGGTACTGGTTGCTGATACCTCACCTGGTGCTACATTTTTTATTTGTCGCTCGAAGCCTGCGGATCCTACAGAAACCTGATCGCCTGTTTCTACACTATCCCCACCAGCAAAACTATAGGTTTTACCATTAATATTTCCGCTAATTACTTTAGTTGCATTTGTTGCTGTAGTTGAACCTGCACCTAGTGCAATAGAGCTTGCTTTAGAGGCATTTGCACCAGTTCCCAACGCTAAAGAGGCTGTACCTTGCGCAACTGTTTTTGTACCAAATGCTGTAGACAATGAACCCGAAGCAACTGCTTGAACACCAACTGCTACTGCAGCCTCACCAGCACGCGTTGTTGGATATAACTTTGATGGAATATCCTGTCCAGTCAAACTTTTAAAAGTAGCTTTGGTTGCATCTGATACAGAATCAAGGTCATCACCACCAATCGCTACAGACGAAGCCCCTTCAGCTTGAACATTATTACCAATCGCTGTCGACTGATCGCCAATTGCTTTTGCTGAAGGCCCTACCGCAACACTTTGAGCTGAGTTTGCAACTGAGCTATGTCCTAATGCTAAACTTGATTGCCCTAATGCTTGGCTTTCTGTACCAATCGCTGTTGCAAATGAATTTTCAGTTTTACTTTTATAGCCCAAAGCTGTTTGATAGTTACCAGATCCAACAGATACATTTGTACCAATACCGACACTATCTAAACCCGTTACAACAGCATTCTCACCAATTGCAATTGCGCCCTCTTTTGTTGCTTGAGCACCCAACCCCACGGCAATCGTATTTAATCCTGAAGCTAAACCATTACTACCTATCGCAATAGAGTCGCCCATGCTTGCTTTAGCATTTACACCAGCAGCAAGTGCATTGGCACCTGTAGCACCATCATTATTATAATTACCAGATGCAGAGTCTGTATTATTGACACTATAGAAATGAGTTTGGTTTGCTTTTAACTGAGCCACGTTTACAGCATCTGTATCAGCAGAGCCTGCAGCAACATTGGTAATTTGACGTGTAATTCCAGTCGCACTATCACCTACAGAGACACCTGCAGCAGTTGCCTTCCAAACAGCACTATTGTCCGTTGAATTAGCATTTTTAGCAGTATCATACCCTACAGTTCCACTGGCTCTATCTGCAACAGATTTATGACCTAGTGCAATACCACCCTCTTGTTTAACATCAGCATCTGAGCCCAAAGCTACAGCATATGATTGATCAATATCTACATTATTGCCTAGAACAAATACATCTGTAGTATCTGCTGCAATTTTATTATTATTACCAACAGAATAAGAATTTGAACCATCAATGGTACTTGGATCACCAATCGCACCTGAGTGATCCCCTGTTACTATATTCCCTGTACCGATACTAATCGACTGGAGACCATTCGCTTGGCTACCACTACCAATAGCAATAGCCTGATTATCTTTAGCTAATGCACCGCTACCAATGGCAATACTATCATTACCATTATAAGCAATTGCAGTATTCCCGATCATGATATTATTATTGTTTTTGGTTTCTGATTCAGGTAGACCTGCACCTGCACCACGACCGAGCATAACGTTATTATCACCCTTATAATTAGAACCAGCTTGTGCCCCTAGCACAGTATTACCCGCACCATTTAAACCTTCACCGGCTGCATAACTTCCTATTACAGTATTTTGGTTGCCTGAAGAATTTTGGCCTGCATTACGTCCAATATAAATGCCATAAGACTCATTGCTCTCACTATCATTGGTACCTAACTGACTTTCATTATTCTTGGTGTTACCCGCATCCGCACCAATTGATACAACAAAATCTGATTTGGCTTGTGCACCTGAACCTAAAGCCACACTTTTAGAATGGTTTGATAATGATTTTGAACCAATACTGACAGATGAAGCACCTAGTGCTTGTGCATTTAAACCAATGGCAATTGAATTAAGTGCTGTTGGAGCAACCAATGCTTCTCCACCAATAGCGATCGAGTTGGCTGATGCAGCTTTGGCACCCGCTGTGGCATTACCACCCAATGCTAATGCACCTGCTGCTGTGGCTTGTGTTGCTGTAGCTTTATTGGTACCACCCGAACCAATTGCAGTGGTATTTTTCCCAGTTGTATTAGATCGTGTACCTATAGCAATAGATTGAGCAGAATTATCTGCAACCTCTACTTCTGCACCTATAGTAATGGATTGTTTTGAGGCTTTTCCTATTGTGATTGCATCCCCTATTGCAACTGCATGCGAGCTGGTGCTATCACCATACATTTTTCCATCATTATTTAAATCTGCCAACGAATCGATGCTATTACCATTGAGTATATAAATACGATTCCCTAAAGCAACAGATGATCCAGAGAGTATTAAATTACTCGTACCAATAGCAGATGAGAAACGTGATGCAATACTGCCTTGATATTCATACTCTCCTTTAGAATTTGGAACCGAGGAAACCAAGCCGAAACCCGTCAATTCGCCAAGAATCGTCGCTGAAGTTAATCCAGATTTAGTTAAATTGAGTTTAAAACCACCTGTATCCAACCCGCCCAATACAAGTGAGTTATTTCCGGCTGCAATTGCATTTTGATTCACTGCAAATGAATTAGATCCAATTGCTTTAGCGTTATAGCCTAATGCAGTTGAGTTAGTACCACTTGCTGATACAGTATTACCAACTGCGACAGCACGCACACCTGAACTAGAAGAACTTGAACCCAAAGCTAAGCTATTACTATTGGTAGCAGATGCAGCACGTCCTAAAGCTACTGCGCCAGAATCCAAGGCTTTAGCTGAGACACCTAAGGCTACTGTTGCATCTTGTGAAGCTTGAGATGCAGCCCCGAATGCCACTGAAGCAAAGCCATCTGCAGTTGAATTTACACCTACGGATGTTGAAAAAGCGCCTCCAGCCTTAGCTGTTGTTCCTAGAGCCAACGATGCTGTACCTGCAGCAATCGTACTTCTATACGCAGTAGAAAGAGTCTCTCCTACTACATTTTTAAATTTATCTCGCTCAGCTGTGGCAGTTGTACCTGTTGCGGCAAGATCATCACCACCAATTGCAATTGCTGCGTATCCACTTGCAACTGTGTCCGCTCCTAGAGCAACTGATTGAGAACCTGTAGCCTTAGCAAGACCACCTATTGCTGTTGCCTGATTTCCATCAGAAAGCGCTTGAAAACCTAATGAGACACCATTTGCAGTTGTTTTAGCACCTGAGCCAATCGCCACACCACTTCCAGTTACAGCATTGGCTGATAAAGCACCTGATCCTTCACCAATTGCGATTCCTGATCCTGTACCATAAGCATTAGTAGGATTTGTTGAGTTAGAACCACCTGAACTAGTATTATTCCAAGCCGCCATCGCATTCGGGCTAAACGTCACCATCAACCCAATGGTCGCAGTTCCAACAATCGCTTTAACTTTTGAAGATTTGGTCTTACCTTTTGCCAACTCTGAAACTGCCACCCACGTTCCAAGCGTAGCATTCCAAATTACCTTATATATCTTGTTCATTGTGTAACCTCTATGCGGTGTGTGGGTAGAGTCAAAGACTCATTAAAATGAATAACAAAATTACAAATATTTAACAATGGGAACACAAAAAAATCAACCAAAATAAGTGTTCCATTTCACATTTTATTGGCATGTCTTAACAATACTCCACATTTGTTAATTTAAACTGCAAAACAATTTATTCTTATTATTTTTTTCTATGTATTACATAATCTTAAATTAGTATTAATGTTTTAGATTATTTTTTAAACATATTATGTATTAAAACTAAACAATCAAATATTGACAAAATTTGTCATATTTTTACCATTATTTTAGAGTTTTTAATCTATTTTTTATTAACAATAAAATAGTTGACTTTTTATATTATTTTTTAATTTATTTTAAATACATAAACCCATTTAAAGCTTTGTTATAATTACGTTCACATACACGATTGGGTAGCACATTTGAAAATTGTATTTGCTGGAACACCAGAATTTGCAGCTGTTGCGCTTGAAGCATTAATCAAAACAGAACATGAAATTGTAGGTGTTTATACACAGCCCGACCGCAAAGCAGGTCGAGGTCAGAAACTAACAGCATCTGCAGTAAAACTCTTGGCGCTAGAACACAACCTTCCTGTCTATCAACCCTTGCACTTCAAGTCATCGACTGAAGAAGGCATCGCAGCACAGCAAGAACTTGCTGCATTAAATGCAGATGTCATGGTCGTAGCAGCGTATGGTTTGATCTTGCCTCAAGTGGTACTCGATACCCCTAAGTATGCCTGCTTGAATATTCATGGTTCATTGTTGCCACGTTGGCGTGGTGCAGCACCAATTCAACGTGCGATTGCCACAGGTGATGCAGAAACTGGCGTCACCATTATGAAAATGGCAGCAGGTCTCGATACAGGTGACATGATGTTTAAAACCATCTGTCCAATTGATGCATCAGATACCTCAGCAACCTTGCATGACAAACTTGCAATTCAAGGTGCTGAAGCCTTAGTGCAAGTGCTAGAAAACGAAGAAACGTTACAACATTATTTAGATACACGTGAAGTTCAAGACGAAAACCGCACTGTATATGCGCATAAACTGTCTAAGGCGGAAGCCCAAATTGATTGGACACAGTCTGCCGAGCAAATTGATCTCAACATTCGTGCATTCAATCCTTGGCCTGTTGCTTATACGCCATTAGATGAAAGCAACAATCTCAGAATTTGGAATTCATCATTATCTAATTTACAAGCTGAGAATGCTGTTGCAGGTGAAGTGATCGCACTGGATCGTGATGGTGTTCATGTGATGTGTGGTGATCAAAAAGCGGTATGTATCACCCATCTACAATGGCCAGGTGGCAAAGCTTTAAATGCTGTTCAAATTAACCAAACCCAAAAACTATCGGTAGGATATAAATTCGCATGAGTCAAATTCAATCATCAGCAAAAAACTTGAATTTGCGTGCGCAAGTTGTAAAGACTTTGTTGGCTGTTCAAAATGGTCAATCACTTGCATCTGTGTTAAATCAACACATCAATATTGTCTCAGAACGCGATCGTGGCTTATATCATGAGCTGACACTCGGCTGTTTACGCCAATGGCATGGTCTAAAAGCCATCACTCTGCCACTCCTGACTAAACCTTTAGACAATGAAGCTTTAGAAAGCTGTCTTTATTTAGGTTTATACCAACTTTTGTGTACACGTGTTCCTGCACATGCAGCGATCTCTGAAACCGTAACCGCTGCCAAGCAACTTGGTTTTGAACCGCTCAGTGGTTTGGTCAATGCAGTGCTTCGTCGTGTTTCACGTGAAACAGAAGCGTTCTCAGCAGGTCTTGAACAAGCACATGGCTTACCAAGTTGGTTGTTCAAGCGACTGAAAAAAGACTGGGCTGATCAATTTCCTGAAATCTCATACCATCTAAAACAGATTGCACCACTGACACTTCGTGTTAACGTGAATCAAGTCAGCCGTGCTGAATATTTAGAAATTTTAGAAGAAGATGGTTTTGAAGCACGTGCTTGTGAACTGTCTGATGTTGGCATTGTACTTGAACAAAATGTACATATTCCGAACCTTCCGGGATATGAAGAAGGTGGTTTTTCTGTTCAAGACGAACACGCTCAGCTTTGTGCCACACTTTTACCCAACTTAGAAGATAAAGTCGTGGTAGATGCATGCGCAGCACCCGGCGGCAAAACGGCACATATCTTGGAAAAATATAGTCCGAAAAAACTATATGCAATTGATCAAGATGCCAAACGCCTCGTTCGTGTCGCTGAAAATTTAGAGCGTCTGGGTTTAAATGAATACGCCGATGTTGAGATTTTAACTGCCGATGCAACCACATGGACTGCACCCTCTGAAGTCGACTGTATTGTGCTTGATGCACCTTGTTCCGCGGTTGGCGTGATTCGTCGTCACCCTGATATTCGTTTACTGCGTCAATCAACTGATATTGCGAAAACGGTTGAATTGCAAAAGCAAATTTTAAACAATATGTGGCAACAACTTAAAGTAGGTGGCACTCTGCTTTACATTACTTGTTCAATTTTAAAAGCTGAAAATGAACAACAAATGGTTCAATTTTTTGCTGATCATGCTGATGCGAAAGAAATTAAAATTGAAGCAGATTGGGGCATTGAGCAGATCCATGGTCGTCAGTTATTCCCAGAAAATGATCGTGGTGATGGCTTCTATTATTGCCGTATTCAAAAAGTTTAATTTTTAACCTGTCATAAAAAAGGAACCGATACGGTTCCTTTTTTTATGGATCAATCAATATTAATCTTCAGGTTCATCTGGGTTTTTGACCAAATGAATCATGGCCAGGATTAACCCCCCCCAAAGCACACTCACTGACAAAATAAGCATCACCAATGCCGAAGTATTCATCTTAGTTCTCCTTAGTGTCTGAGTCTTTGATGCAACTAAACAAGATCGCACCAAGGATAAAGAAGGCGATGGTACCGCCACCAACTAACCATAAAATGCCACGAGAATAATCACCATAACCATCAGAAATGACTGAATTCAGCGTCAATCCTAAAGCAACAAGGAGTGAAATAGGTGTCACCACCGTCAATAGGAAGTTCCAAACCGCACCCAATTTGATACTCGCATATTGATTGATATGATCTTTTAATTGTTGCAATAATGGACGACGGAACCACGACACCAAGATAATCGAAACTAAACCACCACCGACGATACCAATATTATTGGCAAAGTAGTCAATGATATCTACAAACGTAATCGCACTGTGTGTCGAGAATAGTAAAGTCGATACAACAGCAGAACCACCCGCAATAATGGTCACTGATTTTTTCAAAGACCAGCCTAATTTATCCTGAAATGCAGCAATGGGTACTTGCAGAATACTCACCATCGAGGTGATCCCTGCCACAGTCAACGAAGCAAAGAACAAGAAGCCGAATAAATCACCGCCTGCACCCATACTCGAAATAATTTTAGGGAAAGCGATAAAGGCTAAACCAATACCATCTACAGCCACATCTTCTACAGATGAGCCTGCACTGTATGCCATAAAACCTAATGCAGCAAAAACACCGATACCCGCTAAAATTTCAAATGACGAGTTTGCTAGTGCCACCACCACACCCGAACCCGTCATATTGGTTTTGGTATTTAAATAAGAGGCATAGGTCAACATGATCCCGAAACCCACAGAAAGTGAGAAGAAAATATGTCCAAATGCAGCCAGCCATACTTTATAGTTCTTCATCGCGTCCCAGTTGGGTGTAAAGAATGCATTTAAGCCATCCACTGCACCAGGTAAACGAACGGCTTGAATCACTAAAATCGTGAAGAGCACAACCAATAATGGCATAAAGATCTTATTGGCAAGTTCTACACCACGACGTACACCGCCATAGAGAATGAACATCACCAATGCCCAAACGATCACTAAACCAAAGAATAGCGTTGGTACAAAACCAAACTGTAAACCTTCCCCGTTTTGTAGGTAGGTATTAAAGAAGAATCCCTGTGTATCTGAACCCCACTGCTGACCAAACGAGTAGAACATATAGCTACCCGCCCACGACAACACACTGGCATAGTAGATTCCGATGATGAGTGTCACCATCACTTGCCACCAACCCAGTGATTCAGCATTCATCAACTTCTTATACGCAGTAGGTGGCGCTTTACGGTATTTATGACCAACAGCATAGTCTAAAAAGAGTAATGGCAAGCCCGCAGCAAAAATCGCAACGAGGTAAGGGATTAAAAATGCCCCTCCACCATTTTCATAAGCTACATAGGGGAAACGCCAAATGTTACCCAAACCAACAGCAGAGCCAATTGCTGCAATAATAAATCCTGATCGTGCGGACCAGTTTTCGCGTTTATCTGTCATAAAACACCCAATATGCCTTCACATATTTCTGCCGCTTGTTGTGGTTATAGAGTCGCGTGCAAAAACTGCTTAAAATTAATTTTGTTGTTTGAATAAGACATTTGCCTTTTGAGCATTCAGTTCTAATTACAAACCAATGTGTATCCAATAAACTTGGTTAAAGTTTGGCTAAATACAAATTGTTTAATGATGTAACAATACCTGTTTTTATGTCTTTATTCTTTGTTTTTGAAAATGAATCGTCCTTTAATCCATTCTTCACAATCCTTTTTGTTTATTTTTTAAACTCCATTTCACTTTATTTAAACAATCTACCCAATTTATAACTGAAAATCACACTATTTCGAAGATGGAATTCGGTAATGTCCTGTAATTTTATATTCAAATAAAATATTATTTTCCTGTGTACCTGAACCTATATTATGAATAACCAATGGCGTTTCCTGAAAGGATGACTTCTTATCTGAGATGATCCCAATATGCACCAAGCCCTTACCCAAATCCCACGTTACAATATCTCCAGCTTTGTAGTTTTTATCTTTAACTTCATAACCTTGTCTTTTGAAATAAGTCATGATGTTCGGTACTCGTCGATGATCAATATTTCGATCTGTACTTTTAAGACCCCATTTTTTGGGATAGACACCGAAATTCTTTTTCATATCCTCATGGATCAACTTCTGTAAATCCATGCCTTGCAAACGTAATGCTCGAATAATAACGTCGGTACACACACCTTTAACCAAAGGAACATCACCCATTGGGTATTTTAATGAGGTATAAGCGGGATCATAGTAAAGCGTTTGACCAATTTGCTTACGTGCATCCAGTACAACTTGCTGGTGGTTTATTGCAAATACATGGATGCTGATCAACAAAGTCATGATCAAGACAGCGAAAGAGCTCAATTGAAGTTTCATTATTTTCCATTTTTATCATTTATTTTAAAAAATAATGCCATTTAAAAAAGGAGCGATTGCTCCCTATTCTGTCATATTTCAGTTATTGCTTAATCACCAATAAACGTTCTTCTTGCATATCACGAATCGCAGAATAAATCCCTTCTCGCCCTAAGCCTGAATCTTTCACACCACCATAAGGCATATTATCAACACGGAATGACGGTATATCATTAATGATTACACCACCGACATGTAACTGATCCCATGCATACATCATTTTATTGAGATTCTGAGTGTAAATACCGGCTTGAAGCCCAAAACGGCTAGAATTAATCTTTGCAATGCCCGTCTCAAAATCTTTATATTTTTCAAGAATCGCGACAGGACCAAACACCTCATCCTTATAAACCTCAAGATTCTCATCCACTCCCTCTAGTAGAGTGGGTTCAAATAGCACACCACTGAGGACATTCCCAGAGAGTACTTTGGCCCCTTTCTTTACTGCTTTATCCACCCATTTCTTTAAGCGTATTGCTTCTTTATCTTTAATCATCGGGCCAACTAAAGTACTACTCAGTGCTGGATCTGCTGCTTGAATTTTCTTCAGCTTTGCCACTAATTTTTTCTTTAATTCTGCATAAATATCAGCATGTGCCAGTATTCTTTGAACACTAATACAGACTTGCCCTGCATGACCATAAGCTCCTCCGATAATACGATCAATCAGAGCATCTGAAATTTCAGTATCTGGCTCGATCAATACCGCAGCATTTCCACCGAGTTCTAATGTGACTTTTTTACGCCCTGCACGTGCTTTCATATCCCATCCGACTTGGTCGGAACCTGTAAAGCTCAGTAATTTGAAACGATCATCCGTGACTAAAACATCGGCATGTTCTCGCTGACAAGGCAGAACTGAAAAAGCACCTTTTGGTAAGTCCGTTTCAGCCAAAATTTCAGCAATTTTAAGCGCTGAAATCGGCGTTAGACTTGCAGGTTTAAGAACAAAAGGACAACCTGCTGCAATTGCTGGTGCAATCTTATGAGCGGTTAAATTCAATGGAAAATTAAAGGGGCTAATCAGCGAGACTGCACCAATGGGTACATGCTTAACCATACCAGTATAGTTCGATGCTGCTTGAGTCACAGCCAAAGGAATCAAACGCCCCTCATCCAATTGAGATACTGCATCTGCTGCAATCTGAAACGTATTAATTAAACGCTCAACTTCAGCCGCGGCAGCCGTACGGGGTTTCCCCCCTTCTACAATTAAAATATGGGTTAACTCTTCGCGTTGTTCATTAAATCGAGCCACACAGTGCAGCAATATTTTTTGCTTTTGAAATGGTTTTAATGCTGCCATTTCACGCTCTGCTTTAAGCGCAGCATCAATGGCTTTATCCAGTGTTGCAGCATCAGCCAAAGCAACCTTGGCATACACCTGACCAGAATACTTATCATGCACCTCAAGCCATTGCCCTGTCTTTGTTGGTTTATTGGCAAGATATAAAGGAAATTCTACAAGGTTATTGTTGTTTAAATCAGCCACAATGATCTCGATCTGTCTAGATTGATATGTCATTTACTTTAGCATGCGACGCTCTATTTATTAAATAAAGTCTCATTGTGCTTTTCTTTATAAGAACGTTAACTTTACAAAATATTGTTTTTTTCATCGGCTTATATGTGGCTTTTTAGTTTATTCATTTTGTGTAAGACATTGCTTACAGCAATTGAATAAATTGACCTATAGATCTCACTTTTGAAATTAAATATGATTTATGTATAGCGAAACAGGATGTTTCCTAAGAAAACTAAAATAATAAAAGCAATAACAAGATTAAAATTAGAACAATAAAAGATAAGGGCATAAGGAATTGCGTACGACAAGAGTCATGCAGAAGCAAAGAATACAAAAGACCCCATCTTCGGATGGGGTCTTTTATTATCTAAAATAAAACCATTGAAAAATCAATAAATCTAATTGCTTGAATGCTTCAAATCGATGAAACATTCAAGAATTTAATCAATCAAATATTTAATAAAGAGGCTGAGGAAGTTTGATTTGAATCACTTCATTATCGTCTGCTAATTTACTGTTGCGACCACTAGAACCTGGGAAGTTATTGTCATTCAATACGGTTATTAAATCAGGGCCTTCAATCATAATATCTTCAATGGTTTGAAATGGAAAACCAAAGCGCTGACCTACTGCGATATCGCCTTCTCTGGGGGTTCCAAACAATAGGTTTGGATTGGCTATGTCCATAAGATTAACTAAATCTTGACGTTGTATAGATTCACCATACTGATTCAACTTAACTTTAATCAGTTTCTTATAACCGCCCAAATTATTTTCAGTATCGTCCCGCTCAATAATAATCCCTTCTTTCTCATTAAATAATTGGAAATCTCCAATAGCCGTCGCTTTACTATTCAAATCAAAGTAATAAATGTTGCCTGTATAAGCTTTCCTAGCGATATCAAATTCAGAAATGATTAAGCGTGACTGAGATTCTGTTGTTAAAGGCTTCTCTAGTAAAGGATATAAATACTTTCCATCAGGTGATATTGCCATCCCTTCAAAACCACCACTACGTTGAACAAGTGGTTGTATAAAACTATTAGGATTTTTATTGAGCTGATTCTGTGGAGATCTCAGTTCTGAACCCTGCAACTTAGGATCTGGTAGAGCTATTGGAGGGCTTAATAAAATACCCTCTGCACTAAAATGTAATAAATATGGTCCGAACTCATCTCCAATCCAAATATCTCCATTTGGTGCACGTTGCATAGACTCAGGATCAAAGTCAGCACCTGTCAGTAATCTATCTGCTGTGAACTGATGAGTAATTTCAAAAGGAATAAGCTTATTCGGATCTCGAAGTTGAATATAGGAAAGATGCTTAACTTGTCCTGTTCCTGTGTTCGCTTTTTTGAAATCAGCTGAAATATGATGCAATCGCAATAAATAGTCTGATGAATTATCTTGAGAACCAAAGCCATTATCTGACATGACTAGATAACTGCCATCTTTATTTTTTAATGCTGCTGAAAAACCTTGCACAGGCTGTCCAGGAAACATCGGAAAAATGCCATTCGCACCTTTGACATCCTTGCCTGATTGTGGACCATCTGCATAGGTTTTAACATCAAGTTTGGCAAATGAAACTAAAGTTGGCTCATTGATTTGAGCTGATTCTTTAACATGTTTTTCATCAGAATCATTACATCCTAATAGGGTTGTAACCGAGAGTGCCAAGGCAGTCGTTATAAAAAATTTCATAAGTCCATAAAATATTTCTTGTGAACTTGATATTTATAATTTGAATTTATGACAAATAAATTTCAGCTTCATGACAATTAAAATAGTTATAATAAATCAAATAGTTACAAATTAAATTTCAAAATAGAATTCCAGACTTTCTATTTTACCCTTAATAAAAAACACCCACACATAAAAAAACACCCCCTTCGTTTGAAGGGGGTGTTTTTGGGAATAATGAGCTGGCGATGACTTACTCTCACATGGGTAACCCCACACTACCATCAGCGCAAAGAGGTTTCACTTCTGAGTTCGGGAAGGGATCAGGTGGTTCACTCTT
>NZ_JCAKMZ010000047.1:13962-14210 GCF_059515865.1 Acinetobacter sp. CY73
GCTATTGTCGCCAGCACAACTGTTGTGACTTTGCTTGGGTCTTATTCACATCGTTTGATGTATGCCGTTGCTGGGTCAAAGAAGTTATTAACAGATATATCTGAGTTGAATATTGTGATACTAACGGCTTACTGAATCAAGCTATTTTGATGAATATCGAATCAATTGAGCTTTTATACAACAACTGTTTGGGTGTTGTATAGTCAAGCCTCACGAGTAATTAGTATTGGTCAGCTTCACATATCACT
>NZ_JCAKMZ010000048.1:0-13162 GCF_059515865.1 Acinetobacter sp. CY73
GAGCTAATTGATGCCTATTGATCAGATGAATCATCCGTTGGTAACAGGGTAAGCTTTTAAATAAATGATTTTTATCCTGTTTCAACCATGTGAAAAAGGCTTTGAAATTAGTGAAATGAGAACATTTGTACCAAATAGCGATAAAACAGATTTCTGAAATGGTTAAATGAGCAGTTCTGATTCTTAAGGAACGATTACTTTGCTTAAGAAAATTCCAATAGGTTGCTTCAAATTTGAGAAAGAAATCATCAATTACGCTGAATAATTCGGTACTATTAAACATAGGGACTAGAGTTTTAAGTTTTGTGTGGTAACTCAACTGATGGCTCTAGTCCTCTTATTTTTCAAGTCAATTTCTTATCCGCGATTCGGGTATTAATAAAATATTAAATCTATTGAAAAAGGTTTTACAATACTTCTTATACCTAAAACGACTTTTAAACTAAACACTTATGAATAATATAAATATTTTTGTTAGTTCTACATGTTATGACTTATCTCAAGTACGCGTAGACTTGTCTGAATTCATAGAAATATCAGGACACAATCCAATATTGTCCGAATATGAGAATTTTCCAATATCTCCAGAGTTAAATACGATTGAAAACTGTATAAAAATAGTAAAAGATAATGCTGATATTCTTATTTTGATCGTAGGAAATAGATATGGACATGTAATTGAAAATGGTAAATCTATTACAAATAACGAGTTTTTAGTTGCTAGGCAAAAAGGTATACCCATTTTTTGTTTTATAGATAAATCCACATTGTCAGCTTTAAATTTCTGGCGAACAAATAAAGATGCTGATTTTTCAAATATGGTCGATAATACTAAAATTTTTGAGTTTATTGAAAGCATTCGAAATGACTCTAAAATATGGACTTTTCCATTTGATAAAGCTCAAGATATTATTAGAACACTAAAGGTACAATTATCTTACCTATTTAAAAGTAGTTTAAAAGCAAAAAAGATATTTGATAAAGAAGTTAATAATTTTTTTCAATTAAAACTCTCTGAACAAGCACAGCGAATAATTTTGGAAAAGGATGATTTTTACGAATACGATTATTTAGGGCAAATTTTTGTTGATGAAATTGAAAAAAAAGAGTTTCTTAAAAACGATATAACCTATTCGATTCTGACAAAACCAAAACACTATATTAAAGAGATAAATCAATTATCGGATTGGACTCAATTAAGATTATCCTGCCTGCAATATATTGCAGAAAGTCTAAATAACTTAATTAACCCGAATCCTGCTTAAGCTGATGAATCAATAATTTGAATTGTTGGCTTATTTCGATGGGTTAATTGATATGCACATAACGAGGCGTAAATTCCACTGAGAAATCCACGAACACTGCGTGCTTTACTCGTCACTAAATTGTATTGACCTTTCAATAGGCTGAATAACGTTTCTATTTTATTGCGCTGTTTTAAGTGATATTCATCTGGCACACTGAGCTCAACAGACCGCATGTTCTTCCGATGATAAGTAATCAAATCAATACCTTGATCTTGTAACCTACTTTTTAATTCTTGGCTGATGTAACCTCGATCCCCATAAAGTTTTGCTTTTATACCAGCAACCAATTGTTCAACCATTTTTATGTCAGCAACATGTCCATTCGACAAAGCAGAACAGGCAATTTCACCAAATTGATTCATCGCAATATGCAATTTACAGCCATAAAACCAGCCCATTGAGCTTCTACCACGTGATGCAATTTGGACTAATGATTTATGACGCTGAATACGTTGATTTTTACAAACTGGCAAAGTTGTTGAATCAATCCATAAATATTGTGTACCTTGACCTTTCATCAGTGCCACATGTAAAGCGTGTAGAGCTAATTGATGCCTATTGATCAGATGAATCATCCGTTGGTAACAGGGTAAGCTTTTAAATAAATGATTTTTATCCTGTTTCAACCATGTGAAAAAGGCTTTGAAATTAGTGAAATGAGAACATTTATACCAGATAGCAATAAAAGTGATTTCTGAGATACTCAAGTGAGCGGTTCGGACTCTTGAGAAACGACGACTTTGTTTAAGGAAATTCCAATAGGTTGCTTCAAATTTAAGAAAGAAATCATCAATTAAGCAGAATAATTCGGTACTATTAAACATTAGGACTAGGGTTGTGAGTTTTGTGTGGTAACTCAACTGATGGCTCTAGTCCTCTCATTTTTCAAGTCAATTTCTTATCCGCGATTCAGGTTAATTAATGATGCATTGCCTAAGTTTATTGCAGATCAAGGAACACCTTCAGATCTAAAAGGATTATATTATGTAGCTTCAAAGTATAGTGAATTATATGAAGAAATTTTAAATTGGATTATAGAAACAAGAAGTACTAAAGTAGATGATAGATTTGAATCACTTAAAACTAATCTATCTAATTGTGCCATCGATCTAGAAAAACAGGTTTGGGAATTCCCCTTTGAATTAAAATCACAAATCAAAGAAGCCAAACAAAAAATACTTATTGGAGAAAATGTAACTTTAAAGCTCACTCTACAGATTGATATTAATGAATGTGCTCTAAATCTTTTTTCAAAAGATTTAGAAAAACTTACTGATGATTTTCTCGTTTAATAAGTTATTTACAACATAGCCACACACTCTAAAATTTTATACAATAGTGCATCCTTATCCCTGGTGCTGTTTTATGACCGCTTGGACTGCTCATGTCACCGTTGCAACTGTTGTTGAAAAAGACGGAAAATTCCTTTTTGTAGAAGAACATACAGAAGGTGTGACGCATACTGTGTTTAATCAACCTGCAGGTCATGTTGAAGTGGGTGAAACGATTATTGAAGCAGCCCTTCGTGAAACCATGGAAGAAACAGGTTATGAGGTTGAGATTCAATCTCTACTCGGCATATATACTTATACGCCACCGATGTTTCCTGACCGTACCTATTACAGATTCTGTTTCTTAGCCAAAGACATCAAACATCATGCAGATGCCCAGCTTGATACAGATATCATTGGTGCAGTGTGGATGACACTCGATGAACTTGAAGCTTCAGCTCGCGCACGCAGTCCACTCGTGATCAAAGCTGTCAAAGATGCCCTTTCAGGTCAAAAATTTCCTTTATCGCTCGTTTATGAGCACCAAAACTCTCCCTTAATTTCAAATTTGGATGCCTAATCCTATGCAACAACGTGTCATCGTCGGTATGTCGGGTGGTGTAGATTCATCTGTTTCTGCAGCGCTTTTACTTCAACAAGGATATCAAGTTGAAGCACTTTTCATGAAAAACTGGGAAGAAGATGACGGTACAGAATACTGTACAGCGATGGAAGACCTTGCTGATGCACAAGCTGTGTGTGACAAAATTGGGATTAAACTACATACAGCCAATTTTGCTATGGAATATTGGGATCGTGTATTCGAGCATTTCCTAGCAGAATACGCTGCAGGTCGTACGCCAAACCCAGACATTTTGTGTAATAAAGAAATCAAATTCCGTGCGTTCTTGGATCATGCGATCAACCTAGGCGCAGACTTCATTGCGACTGGACATTATTGTCGTCGCGGTAAGACTTTAAAAAATTCACGTGGTGAAGAATACGCACCTCTCCTTCGTGGTGTAGATCAAAACAAAGACCAAACTTATTTCTTACATGCGGTTCATGGTCGTGAAATTAATAAGACTTTATTCCCTGTCGGTGAAATCGAAAAGCCAGAAGTGCGTCGTATCGCGGAAGAGTTAGGACTCGCAACTGCGAAGAAAAAAGACTCGACAGGCATTTGTTTTATTGGTGAACGTCGTTTTAATGACTTCCTCAAACAGTATCTGCCTGCGCAAGCAGGAAAAATTGTGCTGGAAGATGGTAAAGAGGTTGGTGAACATCACGGCTTAATGTACTATACGCTCGGTCAGCGTGGTGGTATTGGTATGGGCGGCTTAAAAGGTGCTGCTGAAGGCGCTTGGTTTGTTCTGCATAAAGATATTGAAAACAATCGTTTGGTGATTGGTCAAGGTCATGAACATCCACTGATGCAAAGTACCATTTTATGGTCAGAAGCGATTGACTGGGTAGCAGGTGAGCAAGCGATTCCTGAAACAGGTTTCCGCTGTACTGCCAAAACGCGTTACCGTCAGCCTGATCAAGCCTGTGTGATTTTTAATGATGATACAATGCCAAATGGTGTTCGTGTTGAATTTGATGAACCACAGCGTGCAGTGACCCCAGGACAAAGTGTAGTGTTCTACGCAGATGAAGTTTGTTTAGGTGGTGGTGTGATTCATCATACCAATGCGCCAAAACCTGATTTTATTTAAAGGAATATCGGTCATGACAGAGTTACCGTTTCAACAGCCTCAAACTCTGAATGTTCGTCAAAATAGAGCGTTGGCTTTGGCCGCTGTGTTTCAATCGGCACAGCTCACCCACATGACTGCCCTCTCAGGACGACAGAGTATTGGTGAAAACGGTAACTTTTATTTGGAACAATTGATTAAGGCGAGTTTAAATATTCGCCCTGATGCCAATCAAAACTGTCAAACCTTAGATTTTTTTAATCAGCTTGCCGACATTTCCCTCGGACTCAAAACATTAGAAAGTAGCATTACCCAACCGTTTACAACCTCCCCAAAATCTAGAATTCCCAAATTTGCCAATGCCAAACTACCCATGTCTTATGCTATGGCATTGTTGCATTTAGAAAAGAAAGTCTATAGCAATCCGAAGTTCATTGACATCATTGAAAAATCACAACAAAAAATATTAAAACAACTGTCTTTCTTCGATAACAATTATCTGCATCCAAGTATCATTGCCAATCTTGCTCAAACCTATGTCGAAACAGCGGGTTCGATTAATCCGCGGATTATGGTCAAAGGCAGTGCTGAGGCATTTAAAGACACGGCGCATACCAATCGCATTCGTGCATCCCTATTTACAGGTTTACAAATGGCGCATTTATGGCGTCAGTCGGGTGGAAGTTCATGGTCGATGATCTTTACCAAACGTAGGCTGTTAAAAGATATTCAAGATCTGGCTCGTTTACAGTTTCAGGTGGTTTAACTGATGCTGCGCGAGCTTACCGTTTTTCGTTTAATTCCAATGTCTAAGGAATCGTTATGAACGCTTTAACTGCACTTTCTCCACTTGATGGACGTTACGCGAGCAAATGTGATGCTCTTCGTCCTTTCCTCTCTGAGTTTGGTTTAATCCATGCTCGTGTGACTGTAGAAGTACGCTGGTTACAAGCCCTTGCGAATCGTCCAGAAATCACAGAAGTGCCTGCTTTCTCAAATGAGACCAATGCAGCTTTAGATGCGATTGTTGCTGATTTTTCTGAAGATGATGCCAACCGCATTAAAGAAATTGAACGTACAACCAACCACGACGTGAAAGCAGTTGAATATTTCCTAAAAGAAAAAATTGCGCACATTGATGAACTCAGAAATGCCGGTGAATTTATTCACTTTGCGTGTACTTCTGAAGACATCAACAACTTGTCTCATGCGTTGATGCTAAAAAGCGGTCGTGAAGTGCTCGTGACTGCAATGCAACAAATCATTGACTCCATCGTTGCGCTTTCTGAAAAACATGCAGATCAACCGATGTTGTCTCGTACCCATGGTCAAACGGCTAGCCCAACCACTTTGGGTAAAGAAATGGCAAACGTGGCGTATCGTCTTGCACGTCAAATCAAACAATTTCAAAATGTTGAATTGTTGGGCAAGATCAATGGTGCAGTCGGTAACTACAACGCGCATTACTCTGCTTACCCAGAAATCAACTGGCCTGCGCATTCTCAAGCATTTGTAGAATCTTTAGGGTTACAGTTCAACCCGTACACCACGCAAATCGAACCACATGATTACATGGCGGAACTTTTTGATGCGCTTCGTCGTTTCAACACAATTTTGATCGACTTCAACCGTGACGTTTGGGGTTATATTTCTCTAGGTTTCTTCAAACAACGTTTGAAAGAAGGCGAAGTCGGTTCTTCAACCATGCCACACAAAGTCAACCCAATTGACTTTGAAAACTCTGAAGGTAACTTAGGTATTGCTAATGCGGTACTTGCTCACTTAGGTGAAAAGCTTCCTGTGTCTCGCTGGCAGCGTGACCTCACTGACTCTACTGTTCTTCGTAACATGGGTGTGGGTTTTGCGCAAAGCTTGATTGCATTTGAAGCTTGCTGTAAAGGTATTGGTAAACTTGAACTCAATGCTGATCGTATTCTTGAAGACTTAGACAATGCACAAGAAGTATTAGCTGAGCCAATTCAAACCGTCATGCGTCGTTATAATGTTGAAAAACCATACGAAAAATTAAAAGCCCTGACGCGTGGTCAAGCAATGACTCGTGACATGATGGTTGATTTCGTGAATGGTAATGAACTTGAAGTGGTTCCTGCTGCTGACCGTGCGCGTCTTGCGACAATGACACCTGCGACTTACACAGGTAATGCAGCTGAACAAGCCAAACAAGTGGCTGACTTGATTTCTAAGATCTGATTTTAGATAGATCAAAAAACGAGGCTTAATGCTTCGTTTTTTATTTCCACCTTATACTCCTTCTCCCTATGGGATGAGGAGCATGCTCCGCAAGGGGATGAGGGTATCAACCTCTCCCTAACCCTCTCCTACAAGGAGAGAGGAAATTTAGAAGTAATTTTTATTCCGCAGGACAATATTTCGCCCAATCATCTTTCATTCGTTGCAATTCACAACCCGTTAGCAACTCACTAAAGTAAACATAATAGGTCACATCTGGATACTGAATTTCATGGCGATACATCATGCCACGTAGTGATACTGAAAGTTCTGCTGGAAAATCATCTACTAAATTCAGTTGTTCAAATTCATAATTAAAATAGCAATTTTGAGTTGCTAAATATGCTTCTTTCACCGTCATCATCTAACCTAAAAGCAAATAAAAATAGTTTAATGGATTTCAGTAATTAAAACTTTCGAAAATTGATTCAAACAGCGCATCTCGTTCACGTTCCGTTTAAAAATGAATGAATATTTTCTCATGCATTTTTCTTATATAATGCCAAAACTTGAAAAACGATAATAACCTTATGATTTACACTTCATTGACCAATAGGCACTTTTGCGTTTTAGCCTTACTCCTCATTGCTTTAGTATTTGCCAGTATTGATCCTCTTGAATATGCCTCTTATGCCTTACATCAAATCGGTACGGCCATCATGTTGGCATTTCTATTTTATTGCCTTAAAAAGATCGGTCTCAGTTTTTGCAGTTTTGCGCTATATATCGGCTTTCTTCTGATTCATATTTTGGGTGCGCACTACCTCTATTCTTATGTTCCTTATAATGAATGGATCTTGAGTATTTTGAATGTTGATTTAAACCAAGCCATGGGTTGGTCACGTAATATGTATGATCGTTTGGTTCATTTTGCCTATGGATTACTGCTCTATCCTTTATTTTTAAGACTGTTCCAAGTTTGGTTACCTCAACTTTCTGGCAAAGTTTTATTGATCTTGGTGGTACAGTTCGTAATGGCAACCAGCTTGGTTTACGAATGGATCGAATGGCTGATTGCGATTGGCTTATCCCCTGAAGAAGCTGAAAACTATAATGGTCAACAAGGTGATATTTGGGATGCCCATAAAGATATGTGGATTGCGACACTAGGCTCAATGATCACTGGATTGATTTTACTCAAAAAGAAATCAACCTGATTTTACCCAAGGTAGATGAGCCATTAAAAAGCCAGTCATTTGACTGGCTTTAGTTTTAATCTAGAACTGAAAACTTAAAGTTTTGGATCACGCATTTGCACCAAATTTGAATTGGCTTTAGCCAATGTTTCAAATACTTTATTTAAAACCGCAGGCACTAAACTATCTGCCATTTGTGCCGCTTGCAGACCTAACTTTTCACCTAAAGTCGGTTTACGGCGAGTCTGAATCAAGTAAACATCATGTTGCATCAATAAACTTAATAGATATTCATCAGAAGTCTGAAGCTTATCCACCAAGTTTAAATCCATTGCATCTTCACCATACCAATGCTCACCTGTCGCTACTTTTTCAACGTTTAACTGAGGACGGTATTTTTCAACAAAGTGTTTGAATAACTTATGCGTTTGCTGAAGCTCTTCTTCAAACTTGGCTTTACCCTCTTCGGTATTTTCACCGAACATGGTGACCGTACGTTTATATTGCCCAGCGGTATACAGTTCAAAATCAACATTATGCTCTTTCAGCAAACGGTTGAAATTCGGCACTTGCGCCACAACACCGATTGAACCTAAGACTGCAAAAGGTGCCGAAACAATTTCATTGGCGATACATGCCATCATGTAACCACCACTGGCAGCGACTTTATCGACACAAATGGTTAAATTAAACCCTGCATCGCGTAAACGAACCAACTGCGCTGCTGCAAGTCCATAACCATGTACCATACCGCCCGGACTTTCTAGGCGCAGTACCACACGGTCACGGCCCGCTTTTGCAGTTGCAAGAATCAGTGTAATTTCTTCACGAAGGTTTTCTACAGCAGACGCTGCCATATCACCTTTAAAATCGAGCAAATAAACTTTCTGATTATTCTTCTTGCGCGTTTTCGCTTCTTTTGAAAATTGTTGAGATAACTGTAAAAGTTCAAACTTCGACGCTGTGTTTTGAGCGATTTTCTTACGTTGTTCGTTAATACGTGCATTAAGATGGGTGACACGAATTTCAGCAGGCAATTTCGGCAAATGAAATAACATAAGATCTCAATTCTCTAGAATATTTATTTATGGTTTTAAGATGAGGTCATCTTAAATAAAATTCAATAGCAATTGCACATATTCTTGGTACAGCATTTACAACTTAGCTTTCATTCAATCTTATCCAAAGAAGTCCTATGATTAAAATTAGAAAATTTAAATTGGAAGCTTTTTAGTGATGTGAAGCTATAGCTTGTCGCTGTAATAAGACAAATTATGTCGCTCATGACTAGTGCCTGACCCTAATTTTTGGCATGATGAAACAAACAATGAAAGAATAATGATCAATGACTCAAATGCCTTGGCTTGACTTACTCTCTACCGTTCGGATCGGGAGCACCAAACAAAGTTCTGAACAGGCACGAAGCCCTTTTCACAAAGACTATGATCGGATTATTTTTTCTCAAAGCTTTCGTCAACTGAATCGTAAAACGCAAGTTCACCCACTTACCCAGCATGATGGTATTCATACGCGTTTAACGCATTCATTAGAAGTGTCCTGCATTGGTCGTTCACTCGGTATGCTCGCTGCTGAAAAAATCCGTAATGAATTACCGATCTGGATTTCACCTGCGGATGTGGGTGCGATTATTCAAGCGGCATGTTTGGCGCATGACATAGGCAACCCTCCTTTTGGGCATGCAGGTGAATACGCCATTCGTGAATGGTTTGATGACGCCTCCCATGGGGATTTCCTTAAAGCTCTGTCTCCAGAACAGCAAGCCGATGTACGTCAGTTTGAAGGCAATGCACAAGGCTTAAGACTACTCACTAAGATTGACTACCACCCAAATGACGGTGGAATGCGCCTCACTTACGCAACCTTAGGGGCTTACTTAAAGTACCCGTGGTTATCAAAAACCATCGACTCTCAAGGCAATACACCTGCAAATCAACGTGCGAAGTTTGGGTGCTATCAAGCAGAGAAAGACATTCTAAAACAAATTGGTGAGCAACTTGGTTTAATTCAGTATGGTGAATACCACTTTTGCCGTCATCCACTGACCTATCTATTAGAAGCTGCGGATGATATTTGCTACGCTTTAATTGATTTAGAAGATGGCATTATTTTAAATATGCTGTCTTATGAAGAAGTTGAACCGATCTTTCTCGATCTCATTGGTGATTATGGTAAGCCATCAGAATTAGCAACGCCTTACACCACTTGGCAACAGAAAATCGCTGCACTTCGCGGACGTGTGATGAAACGCTTAGTCGATGAAGTCACCACAGCATTTGCTAAACATCATTTTGAAATTTTGTCAGGTCAACTGAAAGGCAGTTTATTGCAGTATTGTTCACCTGATATTGAACAAGGCATTGATAAAGCGAAGAACTTAGCTCGTGAAAAGATTTTTGAGCATCCGCAAAAAGCAGGACTCGAAATCATTGCGCATCAAAGTTTGCAACATATTTTAGATGCCTTTATTCCACTGACCACACCAGATAAAGTACACAGTTTTAAAGAAGGTCGGCTGCTGTCGATTATTTCAGGATTAGGGGTTCGTTTTAGTGATGATCACTATGACAATATCATGCAAGTGTTGGATATTATTTCGAAACTTTCAGACCATCAGGCTTATAACTTGGCGCAAGAGTTACAAGGCAATAAGGTGGGGTTTCTATGAATTATTTATGGCTTCGAACAAATTATTATAGTCGTGTGTGATGGTTATGAATCAAACTGAAGATGATTTTTGGGCTGGTATTATTCAATTATTGTTCATTGGATTCATCATTGGTTTTCTAGTACTCATCGTAAAGCTGTTAAGTAGTTTTGAAGTAAAATACACCAAACCTCATGTGAAAACGCCACTCGAAGAACGACTTAAAATGCTACCGGATTCTGCAAAACAACTGAGTGATGAAGCCAAACTCATTTTTCCTGAACAGCTCAATCAACCTGAGTCATTTGATTTTCATTGGACACATCAGACCAAAAAACTTGAACTAAGAATTCCAATCGAGCGATTCAGTGATCAACACTTAAAATCAATCTATTTAAATCGTTATTTGGAACATAATTGGAACTTTGAGGAAAAAGAATATAAGTTCACGTTTATAAATCAACAGTCAAAAAATGAAAGCTGTATTGATAAACATGTAAATGAAAACTCTAATTACAGAGTGGTCAAATTTGTGGTGAAAGGTGAACCGTGTTGGTAAGAATAAATATCCCATAAATTATTTTGCCAATAATATAAACTCTCATTACTATTTAACCATCAACAAAGAAGTGAATAAACTCAATGATCGGATGCCTAATTGGTGAAGTGCTTGCACTCGAAGCACCAACAGTTCTACTCAATGTAAATGGTGTGGGCTATGAAATCGACACTCCTCTGTCTACATTCTGCCAATTACAAAAAGGTCAAAAAGTTACTCTGTGGACGCATTTGGCCGTCCGTGAAGATGCACAGCTACTTTATGGTTTTATGCAGCAACAAGAAAAAATCATTTTCCGTACTTTACTCAAAGTAAACGGTGTTGGCCCTAAAATGGCTTTGGGTATTCTTTCAACCCTCAGCGTAGAAATGTTGATCCATACCGTTGAACATAGCGATGTAAAAACATTAGTCAAAGTTCCGGGTGTTGGTGCAAAAACGGCAGAACGCCTGATGATCGAACTTCGTGATCGTTTTAAAAACTTTGCTGTATCAGGTGGTTCGACCCATACCAATACTTCACAAATTCAATTTACAGGCAATTCTGCGGTGGCTGAAGCTGAAGCTGCGCTACAATCATTAGGCTATAAACCTGCCGAAGCACAAAAACTGATTAATGCAGTCAAAGCAGAATATACTGAAGCAGCCGATATCATTCGCGCGGCTTTAAAATCAATGAATAAATAGGTTAAATCAGCTCAACTATGCAAGACCGTATTATCAGTGGTTCTGAGAAACCAGAAGATCATTTTGATCGTGCCATTCGCCCGACCTCACTTGAAGACTATATTGGTCAGCCTGTAGTACGTGAGCAAATGGAAATTTTCATTGGTGCTGCGCGTGGACGCGGTGAGGCACTTGATCATACTTTGATTTTTGGTCCACCCGGTCTAGGGAAAACCACGCTTGCGAATATTATTGCGCGTGAAATGGGTGGCAACCTCAAATCTACCTCTGGTCCTGTATTGGAACGTGCAGGTGATTTGGCAGCCATGCTGACCAATTTAGAGGAGGGTGACGTTTTATTTATTGATGAAATTCATCGCCTGTCTCCCGTGATTGAAGAAATTCTTTATCCTGCCATGGAAGATTATCAACTTGATATCATGATTGGTGAAGGGCCGGGTGCGCGTTCAATTAAACTGGATTTACCGCCATTCACTTTGGTGGCAGCCACCACGCGTGCCGGACTCCTCACCTCGCCTTTGCGTGATCGTTTTGGTATTGTTCAGCGTTTAGAGTTCTATTCTGTTGAAGATTTGACGCATATCGTGGCGCGCTCTGCAAACTTAATGGATGTACCAACCACAGCTGATGGTGCGCTGGAAATTGCACGTCGTGCGCGTGGTACACCACGTATTGCCAATCGTTTGCTGCGTCGCGTGCGTGATTATGCACAAGTCAAAGGCAATGGCGAAGTCACCAAAGAAATGGCTCAACGTGCTTTAGATATGCTCAATGTGGATAAAGATGGTCTAGATACGTTAGATCGTCGTTATTTATCCATGTTGCTTGAGCGTTTTGATGGAGGCCCCGCGGGTGTTGAGGCTTTGGCGGCAGCAATGGCTGAAGACTCTGGCACACTTGAAGATGTGATTGAGCCTTATTTGATTCAGCAAGGTTATGCGATGCGTACTGCGCGTGGTCGTATCGCGACCAATCAGGCGTATGTGCAGTTTGGGATGACGCCGCCTGAGCCGAAAGATAAGTAGACTAGAGAGGGTTTAAAACCCTCTTTTTTATCATATTATTCTATAATTTAATTCTAATTAAACCCAAAATTTAAAATGAATATATTTGATAACTGTTTAAACAAAATTTATAAAAAAATCGAAATTTCTTGTGATGAAGTTATTTCAGGATTACATAGTCGTGAACACATTCCTCTATATACTCATTTAAAGGATTATTCCTTAGTACAAATTGAATACCTCAAAGCAGTGATTCAATTAAATCAAAATGATTGCTTTTCAATAAAAATTATAGACTCTGAATCTAACAATGAAATTTCTGAGCTTACTCTAAAAGAACTTAATTCTAAACAATTTGCTAATCATATGATTATTGATATTCAAATTGATCCCGATTATGTTGAAAAACTAATTAGAACAAATGCTTATCGTGAATTTAAAGAGTATTCAAATTTATACATAACCCGAATCGCGGATAAGAAATTGACTTGAAAAATAAGAGGACTAGAGCCATCAGTTGAGTTACCACACAAAACTCACAACTCTAGTCCTAATGTTTAATAGTACCGAATTATTCAGCGTAATTG
>NZ_JCAKMZ010000049.1:0-12092 GCF_059515865.1 Acinetobacter sp. CY73
GTAAACATCCGCTGAACCCCATTGCTATGTTTTAACGGGGTTCAGGTTTCCAGCGGTGTGGCAGTAATTCTTCTATTTGAGTCACTTTATGTGTCGGCAACCTTTTCAGCACATCACTTAAATAGGCATACGGATCCAGCCCATTCAGTTTTGCTGACTGGATTAAAGTCATGATATTTGCCGCTCGCTGACCACTGCGCAGCGAACCTGCAAATAACCAGTTCTTACGCCCCAAAGCCCAAGGCCGCATTTGATTCTCTGCCCAATTATTGCAAATAGGTAGATTGCCATCATCCAGATAACGGCTTAAGGCTTCCCAACGTTTTAGGCTGTAATTGATGGCTTTAGCAGTTGCAGAGCTTAAGGGTACTGCAAGTTGATGTTGTGTCAGCCATTCATACAGTTGCTGCATAACAGCTTGACTATACTGTTGCCGGTACTTATAGCGTTGTTCTGCTGTACCGTCGGTATTTTTTCTTATTTCAGCCTCTATCGCATAGAGCTTCTGAATCAAGAACAAAGCCTGTTCTGCAATCGGACTTTTTCCAGTCACATGCAACTCATGGAATTTACGACGTGCATGCGCCATGCAGCCCACCTCAATGACCTGACCTGATCTAAAGCGTGCTTTGTAGCCACTGTAATCATCACAGACCAGATGACCCTGCCAGCCTTTCAGGAACTCTTCAGCATGCTGACCTGAACGGCTATCCTGAAAGTCATAAATCACGGCTTGAATTGGATTATATTGAGTTGTTGCATAAGCCCAGACATAACCTTTCTTCGGTTTTTTATCTTTATCATCCATCCGCATGATGGTGACAGGTGTTTCATCTGCATGAATCACCGCTTGCTGTAGGATCACCTTCCTTAATGCATCGGTTAGGCCTTCTAACTCTACACCACAGCGACCTATCCAGTCAGATAAGGTTGATCTGGACAGATCAACACCTGCGCGTAGAAAGATTTGACGTTGACGGTACAGTGGTAAATGATCGGCATATTTAGACACCAGTACATGGCTAAGCAGTTCAGGTGCAGCGATTCCTTTCTCAATCACATAGGCCGGCATTGCTTGTTGGGTCAGTGTGTCACATTGATCACACACCCATTTGCCACGCACATGCTGTTCCTTATAGAACTGTGCCGGTCTGAAATTCAGTTTTTCACTGATATCTTCGCCAATACGACGCAAGGTGCAGCCACAAGCACATTGGGTTGATGCAGGTTCATGCTCAATACGGAGGGTTGGCAGGTGATCTGGCAGTGGTCGACGTTTAGGTTTGTTGACTGGGGCTTTCTGCGCAGCTGCATTGGTTTTATCTGCATTCAGCCGTTCCAGTTCCAGATCAACCGCAGCAATATCTTCTTCGACCGCTTCGTCCCATAGATGGATTTGTTTTGCGCTTAGATGTTCGTTTTTACTGCCGAATTTATGCTGTTTAAATAGCGCAAGCTCATGCTCGTATTTTTGATTAAGAATGGAAAGATGTTGATTCGTGACTTCAAGATGTTGAACTTTGGCATCTAATTGTTGTTTATCTTCTGCGAGTTGTTGATGCTGCAGCGCCAACTGCCGGGTAAATTCCAGCAGTTGTTCATGGGTCAGTTGGCTTAAATCAGGCAGCGTATTCATGACCGCAGTATGGCTGAGATCATGAATATGTGTAAATAAAACGTTTGGAGAATAGCAGAATGGATGAGCTTGGTTTAGAGCATATTCACCACCTGCTGTAAGCCGATTCTCTGCCAGGGCAGACCCTGAATTAACGCCTGTAACTGTTCCGGGCTGATCGCCACGGTTTCACCCTGGTGAACCTGAGCCCAGTGAAATTTGCCCTGTTCCAACCGCCGGGCACACAGCCAGATGCCCAGTCCATCATGCACCAGTACTTTCATGCGATGGCCACGTTTATTACAGAACAGGTAGGCGCAGTGTGGTTTGATATAGCCAAATGCTCTCAGCACCTGAGCCATGGCAGTATCCATACCTGCACGCATATCCATCGGCTGGGTAGCAAGCCAGATTTCATCGATACGGATCATTTGATCAAGCCCTGAATTAAAGGCAGTAATTCCTTTGCCGATTCCACCGGCCAGTCGATCTCGATCATCTGATCCCGTGCGGAACCTTGTTCCTTATGCAATGGAATCCTGATATGAGCGACAGCATTCTTCTCTGGCACAGGTGGCGGAGGTGCTTCTTGTCTGACTGGAGTCGGGTGAAGAATGATGGGAAGAAAGTCGGTCTGTGGACTGGATGGGCTTTTTAATGCAGGGGGCATTGATCTGGACTGGCGAATCCATTTATGCAGCAGATTGGCATTGATCTGATGTTGCATTGCAACCTTAGCTACTGACGTATCTGGCTGCTGGCAAAGCTCGACCAGGTACTGTTTAAACTCAGCTGCGAAGATTCTGCGGGTTCTTTCTGTCGTTTGTTCAGTGTCTATAAAAGTGTCTAAGGCCATAAACATAATGTCCATTTAATAAATAATGGACACTATCGGGATATTGAGCAAATAAGAAAAGTGGGGTTCAGCGGACGCTTACCTTTAATTTTGGTATGAAAGACTAAAAATTGAAAAAGCCTGCAATTTGCAGGCTTTTGTTTAACTGTTATTTTATAACTAAAGAATTTACAACTGTAGAATTTACAACTTAAGCAGACTTTTTCGTCTGAGCATTCTTACGAATTGTAATCATGACCAATTGAACTGCAGCAGGTGTCACGCCTGGAATACGACTTGCTTGAGCAAGTGTTTCAGGGCGAACATCTTTAAGCTTCAAAGTAATCTCACGAGACAAACCAGAAACAATATCGTAGTCAAAATCAGCTGGAATCTTGGTATCTTCCAAACGCTTCATTTGAGCAACATCTTCATGCTGACGGTTAATATAACCTGCATATTTCACTGCAATTTCAATTTGCTCACCGACAAATGGCGTTACTTCAGAATCTGTCAATTCTGCGATTTGGGCAAAACTAATGTTTGGACGCTTCAATAGATCAATTGCAGAACATTCTTTAGAAAGATCAGCACCTGTCATTTCTACAAACTTTTTACCCATTGGGTTGTTAGGTGCAGCCCATAAATGTTGTAAACGACTAGTTTCGCGCTCGACTGCTTCCATTTTTTCACAATAAGACGCCCAACGCGTATCATCTACCAAGCCAAGTTCACGACCGATTGCTGTTAAACGCTGATCCGCATTGTCTTCACGAAGCATCAAACGATATTCTGCACGTGATGTGAACATACGGTACGGTTCTTTGGTACCCAACGTGATTAAATCGTCAACCAATACACCCATATACGCTTCATCACGTTTTGGTGTCCATTGCTCTTGATCCCATGCACGACGTGCAGCATTCAAGCCGGCAAGTAGACCTTGCGCACCTGCTTCTTCATAACCTGTTGTACCGTTAATCTGACCAGCAAAGTACAAATTATTAATGGCTTTAGTTTCCAAAGAGAATTTTAAAGCTTGTGGGTTGAAGTAATCATATTCAATCGCATAACCTGGACGAAGAATGTGTGCATTCTCCATACCTTTCATTGAACGCACTAATTCAAACTGAACGTCAAATGGAAGCGATGTTGAAATACCATTTGGATAAAGCTCATGCGTATCTAAACCTTCAGGCTCAAGGAATACCTGATGAGAGTCTTTATCGGCAAAACGGTGAATTTTATCTTCAATCGATGGGCAGTAACGAGGACCTACACCTTCAATCACACCGGTATACATCGGTGAACGGTCTAAACCACCACGAATGATGTCATGGGTTTTTTGATTGGTATGCGTGATATAGCAATTTACTTGTTCAGGATGCATTGAAGCATCACCCATGAATGACATTACAGGAGATGGAAAATCACCCGGCTGAGCTGTCATCACAGAGAAATCAACGGAACGCGCATCAATACGTGGTGGCGTACCCGTTTTTAAACGACCCACAGGAAGTTTTAATTCACGTAAACGATGTGCCAATGAAATTGAAGGTGGATCACCTGCACGACCACCGCTCGATTTTTCGAGTCCTACGTGAATCACACCGCCCAAGAATGTTCCTGCTGTCAGTACTACAGTTTTCGCATCAAAGCGAATTCCCATTTGAGTGACTACACCTTTAACGGTATCGCCTTCAACGATTAAGTCATCAGCAGCTTGCTGAAAAATGTCTAAATTTGCTTGGTTTTCTAAAGTCTCACGAATCGCAGCTTTAAAACGTACACGGTCAGCCTGCGCACGCGTCGCACGTACCGCAGCACCTTTACGTGAGTTTAGAATACGGAACTGAATACCACCTTTATCGGCAGCAAGTGCCATTGCACCGCCCAAGGCATCAATTTCACGGACTAAATGTGATTTACCAATACCACCAATCGCGGGATTGCAGCTCATCTGCCCTAGAGTCTCAATGTTATGAGTAAGGAGCAATGTCTGTCGTCCCATACGTGCTGCAGCCAAAGCCGCTTCCGTACCTGCGTGACCGCCACCGATAACAATGACATCGTAAACTTTAGGATAATGCATAGTGGTATTTAGGAGATAAAAATAATGACTGGAAATTATAGCAAATTTTAAAACACAAGAGACACATTCTCTTGCATTAATTCGGAACCGACGATTACAGTTGATTTAAAAGATTTCATGATTGGTAAAGGTATTTCACCTCAAAATAGGAATGTTCGACTCATGATTAGATACATTTAAAAATGAATTATTTACATCATTACCATGTCACTGTATGGCTTATTTTTATAGCATATTAAAAGTTAACTCAGTACAAGGATAGACGATATGAATTTCAAAAAAATATTCATGCCTTTATGTGTGGGTATGGTTATGAGTACAACTGGTTTTGCAAATGATAAGGTTGAAAACACCTATAACGTCAAACAGTATCAAAATGTCTGTAAAGGAAAAACTGAAGGTGCCGAAGTGAGTTTTCCTTATAAAGGAATCATTTGGAATGGCACCTGTCAAACGCAATTTTTTCCAAGTAATACAACAGGTTTAAAAGGGACTGAGGAACCGTTAAATTCGAGCTGTAAAACGGATGCTGATGTTAAATCGATTAATATTGAAGGAAAAGACTATAAAGGAAAATGCGCGCTAGGTTATGCACCACCGATGCCCAAGACTTAATCGGTCGTTCCAAATAAACCCTAGTCACAACTCATGTCACTTAAAGCAATCATTTCTAACGATTTGATTGCTTTTTTTTGATTTAGAAGCTAAAACTGAAGCTCAATAATATTCGAATATTAGATCGAATTCCTAAATTAAAACAATAATCTATTCAGGACGAATATATGGATAATGGATTAATCACAATTTTTTTGCCACTTGCACTTGCCATTGTCATGGCAGGATTAGGCTTAGAACTCACACTTAAAGATTTCGCTCGTGTTTCCAAACACCCTAAAGCCGTGTTGATTGCACTGTTTTCACAATTGGTGATTTTGGTTGCGATCGCTTTTCTAATTTGCAAGGTGTTGAATTTACCACCACTTTTGGCAGTGGGACTGGTTTTATTGGCAGCATCGCCAGGTGGAGCAACAGCCAATCTGTTTAGTTATTTATTCCGTGGAGATGTGGCTTTAAATATTACATTAACTGCGATTAATGCCATTATTGCCGCTGTGACGCTTCCACTGATTGTTAACTTTGCGATTCATCATTTTATTCAAGACTCCACGCAAATTGGTTTACAATTCAGTAAAATTTTACAAGTTTTTGCGATTATTTTAATTCCTGTCAGTATCGGTATGTTGGTGCGACGTTATGCACCGAATATTGCTGATAAATTAGAAAAACCTGTTCGTATTTTTGCGGTGCTGTTTTTAGTTCTGATTGTAATCGGCGCAATTTACTCCGAACGTGCAAATATGATGAATTATATCGGTCAAGTCGGTCTTGCAACGGCTTTATTCTGCTTCGCTAGCTTATGTGTCGGTTATTTCCTCCCTCGATTCTTTGGCATTCCAAGCTTTCAAGCACGAGCATGCGCATTCGAGATTGGTATTCACAACAGTACTCTTTCCATGACCATTGCTCTCACGATTCTACATAGCACCCCGATTGCCATGCCTGCTGCGATTTATTCAATCTTTATGTACATTTTCGCCATGATCTTTGGTTTTTTGTTGAATCGCTTTGCACCGATCACGCAAAAGCAAGCTGAGATAAATGCACAAACTTAGATTTTATAAATTTCAACCATACATATTAAAAGGGTATTCAAAAGAATGCCCTTTATCTATTTCACTCAGCATGAAAGCTAAATCCCGACACACCTCTGTCGAATAAGTTACAATACGCCATCCAATATATTTTTAGGTTTTAATACTGTGAAGTGGTTACAAATTCATATTACTGTTGAAAAGTTACAAGTCGAATTCACCGAGACGCTTTTAGAATCGCTTGGTGCTGTGAGCGTGACTTTAGATGATGCTGAAAATCAAGATTTACTTGAACCACTTCCAGGTGAGACACCGCTTTGGAATAAAGTCATTGTAACGGGCATCTATGCTCAGGAAGATGATGAACAGATTGATGTTGTAGCACTTGAGACCTTTATCCGTACTCAACTTCCAACTGAACCGATGCGTAGTGAGTTCATGGAAGATCAAGAATGGGAACGTACATGGATGGATGCCTACGAACCGATTCAAATTGGTGAAAAATATTGGATCGTTCCTGAATGGATGGAAGCGCCTGAAGCAGATGCTGTGAATATTAAACTTGATCCAGGTCTAGCATTTGGTACAGGTAATCATGCATCTACATTTCTTTGCTTACAATGGTTAGGTAAAACGGATGTGAAAGACAAAATTGTGATTGATTATGGTTGTGGTTCAGGCATTTTAGGTGTAGCTGCTCTGTTGCTGGGTGCTAAAAAAGTCTATGCAACGGATATTGATCCACAAGCCGTTTTAGCCACACAACAAAATGCAGATCTCAATGGCGTCCTTGATAAACTTTATGTGGGTCTACCAGAAGATTTTAATCAAGAGCTTGGTGCTCAAAAAGCGGATGTCTTTGTTGCGAACATCTTAGCAGGCCCTCTTATGGCACTTGCGGCAGACTTCTCAACATTGATTAAATCTGGGGGTGAGTTCGCACTTGCAGGTGTGATTGAAGAGCAAGTTGATGATGTTTCTCGTGTTTATTCTGAATATTTTGATATATTAGATGTAGAAAAACGAGACGGCCATTGGTGCCGAATTTCCGGTAAACGACATCAATTCAATTAACTCATTTTATACTATGACTGAAAAACAAACCCGCTGCCCAAATTGTCATACCGTTTATAAGGTCTCCGTGACTCAATTAACGATTTCGCAGGGTATGGTTTGTTGTCCAAAATGTTCTGCTCAATTCAATGCATTGGTTCATTTGGTTAAAATAGACAATGATGACGCTGATCTAATGCTCAGTTCAGAGCACTCTCCTTACTCTCAAAAATTAGATTTTGAAGAATATGCATCGGAGACTCATGTACTGGACATTTTCGAGCGCAAAATCGAAGGATCCAATATCAACCTCAGGACTTACCTGAATAATTTAAATACCTTTAATAAAGACCCGATTACCAACTACCCTTCGCTAAATCTTTCTTCACAGCACAATATTGCCTCTCAAGATCCACAAGCACACAGCACGCTGTATTATCTGATTTGGACCTTTGCCAATTTCATTTTGGCACTTTTACTCATATTTCAAATTTTGTGGTTTAACCCGAATTTTTTAGATCGTCATCCATTCATCAATTCAGCATTTATTGCAACCTGTCATGCTTTCAACTGTGAAACGATTGATGAACGCTACATGCAGATCAAAATGAGTCATATCGCCTTGGTAGATGCAAACGACCAGTCGACTCTATTTAAAGGTCAATTGATCAATCAATATCAAAAAGGCTTAGCACTGCCTTTGATTAAAGTCACTTTAATCAAAGATGACAAAATTGTGCTTAAACAGATCAAAACACCTTCTGAATATTTAATCAAAAGTTTAAATGGAATTACACGGATTCCCACAAAAAGCCCATATCGTTTCGAATTTAGCGTAAATAAACCTAAAAATTCCTTTGATCGATATAAATTAGAAGTGATACGTCCTTAAAACTAAAAAAAAACATAAAAAAGTGAAAAAAAATGTAGTTTTCTTGCTCACTTTTTCTAAGACAATGGTATGATACGCGCCACGAAAGCTATGCCATAGCAACTTCTCGCAATTTTTCAAAAAAATACTTCTCACTATTGTGCTTAATTTAAATATTTTGCGCATGGAGTTTTTTCTTTTTTTGAATATAGCCAGTAACAAATATTAAAGTATTGTTACGGTTAAATTTCGCGCAATTGTTATTTATATGGCAAGCTAAAGTTCTTGTTTTAGAGCCATCCGTTTTAGGATCTAGAACGGGGCTCGTTTTTTACTTTGACCACATTTTATCACTTCACCCAAGTGATTATTGATTTTCGGATTATCTCGCATGAATAGCAAATCTCCTATTTTTACTGCACAATCTGATGTCGCTCTTCGTATTCACGTAGATCGCGCAGTTCGCCATTATTTTGCACAGTTGCAAGGTGAGCAGCCATCTCAGGTTTATGACATGGTGCTAGCAGAAATGGAGAAACCTCTTTTATCTGTAGTATTAGAATACACACGTGGTAATCAGACGCGTGCTGCCGAGATCCTCGGATTAAACCGTGGTACTTTACGTAAAAAGTTGAAAGCTCACGGTTTAATGAGTGAATAAATGATAAAATGCTTGCGATTTCGCAGGCATTTTTTTTAACTTGCATTTCGCAAATTTGTTTTAATCTGTTTCTATAAGACTGTGACGAAGATCATGACTATTAAGCGCGCTTTAATCTCTGTTTCTGACAAAACTGGTATTGTTGAATTTGCACAACAACTTGTTGCTCTAGGGGTAGAAATTTTATCAACTGGCGGTACATATAAATTGTTGAAAGACAATAGTGTCGCTGTTGTTGAAGTTTCAGAGCATACAGGTTTCCCAGAGATGATGGACGGTCGTGTTAAAACACTACATCCGAAAATTCATGGTGGTATTTTAGCTCGTCGTGGTTTAGACGAAGCTGTAATGGCTGAACACAACATCGATGCGATCGACTTGGTTGTGGTTAACCTATATCCATTCGCAGCGACTGTCGCTAAACCAAATTGTTCACTGGCTGATGCAATTGAAAATATTGACATCGGTGGTCCAACGATGGTTCGTGCTGCGGCAAAAAACCATGCATCTGTGGGTATTATTGTTAACGCATCTGATTATGATACTGTTGTTGCTGAATTAAAGGCTGAAGGCAGCTTATCTCATGCAACTCGTTTCGATCTAGCAGTTAAAGCATTTGAACATACTGCACAATACGACGGCATGATCGCCTCTTACTTAGGCGCACGCGTTGGTAAGGAAGAAGGTCAAGCAGACAAATTTGCACGTACGTTCAATACGCAATTAAATAAAGCGCAAGATTTACGTTACGGTGAAAACCCACATCAATCTGCTGCATTCTATGTTGACTCTGCTGCAACTGAAGCATCTGTTTCAACGGCACAACAGTTACAAGGTAAAGAACTCTCTTATAACAACATTGCAGACACTGACGCAGCGCTTGAATGTGTTAAATCATTCGCTAAACCTGCTTGTGTCATTGTAAAACACGCAAACCCATGTGGCGTTGCAGTATCTTTAGACGGTATTAAAGCTGCATATGATTTAGCTTATGCCACAGATCCTGAATCTGCATTCGGAGGCATCATTGCATTTAACCGCGAGTTAGATGTAGCAACTGCACAAGCGATTGTTGATCGTCAATTCGTTGAAGTGATTATTGCACCAAGCATTGCTGAGGGTGTTTTAGAAGTCACTGGCGCGAAGAAAAACGTACGCGTATTGGTATGTGGCGAATTACCAGCAATTGATGAACGTGCTGCACAACTTGACTATAAACGCGTCAATGGCGGTTTATTGGTTCAAGATCAAGACTTAGGCATGATTACTAAAGATGATCTTAAAGTTGTGACTAAAGTTGCCCCAACTGAACAAGAAATTGATGACTTGATTTTTGCTTGGAAAGTCGCGAAATACGTGAAATCAAATGCGATTGTATATGCTAAAAACCGTCAAACTATTGGTGTGGGCGCTGGTCAAATGAGTCGTGTTAACTCTGCTCGTATTGCTGCGATTAAAGCTGAACATGCAGGACTCGTTGTTGAAGGTGCAGTTATGGCATCTGACGCATTCTTCCCATTCCGTGATGGTATTGATAACGCTGCCAAAGCAGGGATCAAATGCATTATTCAACCGGGTGGTTCTATGCGTGATGAAGAAACAATTGCAGCAGCGGATGAAGCTGGTATTGCAATGGTGTTCACAGGTATGCGTCACTTCCGTCACTAATTGATGGTGAGTTTTGTAATGACAATGTCATTTACATTAAAGCACATAGATTTTTAATCTTACATAAAGTCCTCTCCTATTTTTAGG
Organism: Acinetobacter sp. CY73; assembly: GCF_059515865.1. Lineage (NCBI taxonomy): Bacteria > Pseudomonadati > Pseudomonadota > Gammaproteobacteria > Moraxellales > Moraxellaceae > Acinetobacter > Acinetobacter sp. CY73. The sequence goes on from NZ_JCAKMZ010000049.1 coordinate 10,535, forward strand.
CTGAGGACTTTATGTCATTTTCGATTCATGGAGTATGAACCGATGAATATTTTAGTTTTGGGTAATGGCGGTCGTGAACATGCGTTGGCATGGAAAATCGCACAAGATAAAAAAGTTGCTAAGATTTTTGTCGCACCAGGTAACGCAGGCACTGCAACTGAAAACAAATGTGAAAACGTCAATTTAAGCATTTTAGACAATGCTGCAATCATCGAATTTGCTAAAAACAATGCGGTTGAACTTGTGATCGTTGGTCCAGAAGCACCACTTGTAAATGGTGTAGTTGATGCTTGTCGTGAGGCCGGCGTTAAAGTTTGGGGCCCGACACAATATGCGGCTCAGCTTGAAGGCTCTAAAGCATTTGCAAAGCATTTCTTAAAACGCCATAACATTCCAACTGCTTTCTATGACGTATTTACAGAAGTCGATGCAGCAAAAGCTTTTGTCGAAAAAAATGGTGCGCCAATTGTGATCAAGGCTGATGGTCTTGCTGCGGGTAAAGGCGTGATCGTTGCCATGACCAATCAAGAAGCATATGACGCAATTGATGACATGCTTGCAGGCAACAAATTTGGTGATGCAGGTTCTCGTGTTGTGATCGAAGAGTTCCTTGCAGGTGAAGAAGCTTCTTTCATTTGTATGATTGATGGCGACAACATTTTACCAATGGCAACTTCTCAAGATCACAAGCGTATCTTTGAAGGTGACCAAGGTCCAAACACGGGTGGTATGGGTGCTTACTCTCCTGCTCCTGTTGTAACTTCAGAAGTGTTTGAAAAAGCCATGAATGAAGTAATGCGTCCAACTGTTGAAGGCATGAAAAAAGACGGTCATGTTTACACAGGTTTCTTGTATGCAGGTTTGATGATTGATGAACAAGGTCAACCTAAAGTGATCGAATTCAACTGTCGTTTTGGTGACCCTGAAACTCAACCCATCATGATGCGTTTAAAATCATCTTTAGTTGAATTAGTTGAAGCTGGTATTGCGGGTAACTTACCTGCGGAAGCAGAGTGGGATGAACGCAAAACGGTTGGTATCGTACTTGCGTCACGTGGCTACCCTGAAACTTCAAGCAATGGCGATGTCATTACAGGTCTAGACACGATCATGACCGATGCGAAAGCATTCCATGCAGGGACTAAAGCACTTGAGAATGGTGATATCGTAACTGCGGGTGGTCGTGTGTTATGTGTAACTGCACTTGGCGGTACGATTGGCGAAGCTCAAGCAAAAGCTTTAGAGCTTTGTGAAAAAGTAACGTTTGATGGTGTTCAATACCGTAAAGATATTGGTTACCGTGCCATTGCGCGTGAAAATGCTTAATCTGTATTTTAATTAAGAAAAACCCCGCTGAATGCGGGGTTCTTTATGTGCCTTTACATGCTCTATTTAATTTCGATTTTAATGATGATTAATCCACTGGATATTTATAGCTAAAAATCCAATATGAGCTACAATAGAAAAAACACTAAGATTTAGGATCATGCCAAAAACATATTCTGTCGATTTACGCGAAAAAGTCATGCAGTTTTATAAAGAATCACAGCATAAATCC
>NZ_JCAKMZ010000050.1:0-10746 GCF_059515865.1 Acinetobacter sp. CY73
TATATTGCCCAACTAATTTCTGGTTTAATTCAGTCGGTTCAAGCATATAAATACATTTGTCATAGGTCAGGGTTAGATTCTTGGTGACCTTACGCGGTTCCTGCCAGGTAAAAATATCATCCAGTTCAAGATCAGATTCGGTTAAGGGCCGATGTAAATTCTTTGAGTTTCTCGCACATTTGGCGAACCTCTGATTGAAATGCTCAATAAAGCAGGGTAGCCATGCATTGGCTTCAGCAATCGAACCGATGCCTTCTAGGCGCATCTCCTTGATCAAACGGTCCTGAAGGGTTCTATTCGCTCGTTCTACGCGGCCTTTGGCCTGTGGTGAGTTGGCGAAGATAATATCAATGTTTAACTCGTTCAGAATCCGCCCAAATTGCGTGATCTTGCTGTCTTGGCTCGATTTCTGATTGACTCGGAATACCGAGTGTTTATCGCTATAAAAGGCCAAGGGCTTCCCATATTGCTCAATGTAGGCTCGGGTTGAAAGCATGTAATCAAAGGTCGTTTCCGCTTCACAAAAGCGCAGATGCAACAGCTTTCCAGTGGCATCATCGATATAAACCAGCAAGCAGCATTTGGCGGCTCGGCCTTCAAACCAGTCATGATATGAGCCATCAATCTGAATCAGCTCACCCAAGCAATCCCGGTTATAGCGTGGCTGATATGGGCGTTTTAGACGTTTGGATCGCGGAATCCAGAGCTCATTTGCAGTCATCCAGCGCCGAAGCGTTTCTACAGGGATATTCAGGTCAAACATGCTGCTGAGCTTCTCATGCGCCAAGGTGGGTCCAAATCCGAGCAGATGTTCAGAAATAATGGAAAGGCACTTTGATTTTAATAACTCATCATGGCGATGATGACCCGGGTGACCACGACTGGCATGCGCCAGACCTGAAACACCGTCTTGATGGAGCTTCTGCAATAACCGGGTAATTTGACGAGTGGAAAGATTCAGGATTTCAGCAGCACGGACTTGGGTAATACGATGATCTCGAACCTCTTGCAGAACTGCAAGACGTTGAATTTCTTTATCAGACATAGTGATCAGCATCTATATTTTATATCCAGTCCATGATGATAAAAACCATCATAAACTAGACATTTTTATTGGTGAGAATATAGACAATTTAAATGGGTTCTAACAAGTCGACTTCGTATAACCGCCATTATGTTAAATGGGGAAAATGTAATCCATCTTATGAATAACGACATATTCTGACGTACATGTAAGTTTTGGCTATTAATTAAACTGATATATTATTGTTTTTATTATAAATTATTAAAAAATTAGTTACATTGAAAGAAAAATCATGAATACATATACATCTTTATTGCAATTAATAAGTGATTTAAAAGAGTTAAAGTTAGATCAGAGCCTTCCTATAGAAAAAATTGAAAGTCGTTTCATTGAAGCAATGAAAGATAAGATGGTTTTCAATTATCAAGAAGTTTTATCAAAATACGCAGAGATAAGTGAAGACGTAATCGCTAATTTTGATCAAAATAAAATCCTAGCTTTTTTAACTTCGGTTATTCGTAGTGAACGGTTTATAGAGGGCACTCTCTCTCATAATTTACGTTCAGGATTAGTTTTAGTCGCATTAGAAAAATTAGCTACATTAGTGAATACAAAGCATAAAGTCATGTTAAATGATATTCTGCAAATCAAAAACTTAGATAATGTAAAAATTAGACTGAATGTTATGTTTGGTGGAAATTGGAATCCAATAGAAGTATTTAAAGATGGGAATATGGATGAGATTCTGAGGGGGCATTATTGGAACTATAGCTCCAAAAAATCATATAAAGATGGTCAAACAACTGTTGGGCTAATCAGAATAAAACCAAATGAAGATTTATGGTTATTGATTCATGTTGGAAAAATTACAAAGGATTTGAATAAGTTCAATGATGTTGGCTATGAGTTTGAAGTTTTAGAACAATATCGTAAGTATTTTGGACGCATTATTGTTAAGTATAAAAATTCATCACAGACACTAATACGGAATGCTCTAACGATCATTAATGATTGTGAAATTCATCAAATATTGCCTGATGTTTTTGATAATGATCTTTTCCCTGGATATGAAAGTATGAATGTCTCATGGCAAGAATTAACACGAGTAATTGATAAAGAGTCGTGGAAGACTGCATTACAAAATCAAAAAGCAGTGTATTTAATCACTGATATTTCGAATGGGAAAAAGTATGTTGGTTCTGCATACGCTGAGAATATGTTGCTCAATAGATGGCAAAGTTATGTTAAAAGTAGACATGGTGGTAATGTTCAACTAAAGCAGCTTTCGCAGGAACACATTGAAAGTAATTTTAGATATTCGATATTGGATATTTTTAAATCGACAACAGACGATAAAGTTATATTGGATAGAGAAAGCTGGTGGAAAGATACATTATTAACGAGGAAATTTGGTTACAACTCTAATTAGAAAATTAATTTTTTCTGAAATTAACATAATACACCTTATGCGAAATGCTCTTTTTTATTCCATATAAATCATAGTCTTAATGCATAGAAAAAAGCCCAAACATGTGTGTTTGGGCTTTTTTGTTGATTTCTCACGTTCCACGCCTATTCTTTGATCAATGTTTCACACTTTTAATTAACTCAGTTGAATAATCAGGATGCTTGGTCTTTTCCTTTTTGGCGTCCTTCGAGTTCTTTTTAAAGCGCCTTTTTATCCTGGCACTATGCAATCAGCATGATCGGGACCACTACAATACTCAGTGTGATGTCTTTCAGTTTCGATATGATCTTTCTCTCTTATTGGTCAATTATTATCGAAAACGGCATGCAGCACACGGCCAAATAAGCCACGTTTTTTATGTTGTGGCACTGCCACATTTTGCAACGTGGCATGCTGTAGTGTTTGGTTATGATATGCCGTAGTTTCTTGCTGTGGCACTGCCACATTTTCTGCAATATTTAGTTGATCATTCTTTTTATTATCATCGTTTTGTTGATTTGTTGCACGCTGTGGCATATCGATGTCGCATGCCGTAGCATTTTGTTGTGGTGCTGCTGTGGCAGGTGCAACACTTTTCAGCTCAATCAGTGTTTGCATACGGTCAATTTGTTGCATTAACCGTTCTTCACGTTCTTGGTATTTTCTGACTTCATTTTCTAAATGGGCAATAAGTTTTTTTGTAGATTCATCACCTTCTTGCTTAGATGATTCAATTTTTTGAGGTGTTTGCTCTGGCTCTCCAAAGCATCGAATGACCTCTGCTACATCGAATTGTCCATCACTGGAGCGTGATAAACGTCCATTACGTACAGCTCTGTAAATGGTTGATCTATCTACATGAAATTTTTTAGATACTTCACTTAGTGATAACTTAGCCATTTACGAAGTCCTTTTTATTTGATGGCATATATCCCACTTTTTTTAGGTATGGATACAGTTCTTTTATTCGATCAGGGTCTTGTAGCATCTCAGCAATACGAATAGCAAATTGCGGATAGCTTTCAGTTCCATGGGAGTACTGCCCCATTTCGGGTAATTCTGAAAGCTTATTTGCAAACATGTGACGTTGTGCATCAGTCATTTTGGCAAGGAGATTTAACGTGTTTGGATCTCTTTCTGAGGGTCTTGAATCACTTTTTTTGTGATTAAACGTGAATGATAAACCTGAGATAGATCTTCCATTTTTGTACTGTTCATATTTTACATTTATATCAGTTAACTCGTTGATTTGCTTTATCGCGGGTTCCAGAACACGGCTTTTAAAATTAACCATTTTTTGATATTCATTAACCTCTAGTCCTAATTTTTCTCTGAACTCAGATAGAGAGATAATAGGTGTTTTTCTTACGTCTCTCCACGCAATTAAAAACTCATATAGACGGATAGCATATTTGCTAGTTAATTGTGCAACTTGTTTAAGTTGATAGCTCGTGAAGTGCTTTTCCAATCTTGTAATTAGAGGAACAACATCTGGTGCAAATGTAACTTCTAATGTAGCAAGGTGATCAATATATGCAATTCGGCTAACCCAACGAGATTTGACTACAATTTCTTTGTTTGTATCTTTATGAATTTCTTTAAAAGAGAACTTCCTTTCAAAAAGATTATTAACTGCATTTTTTAGAGCGTTATATGCAGCTTCTTTAGTGACATTAAAGCGAGAGGCATAATCAGAAGCATGTATTTCCAATTTACTGTCGGAAGAGATTCCTTGACCAGTTTCTCTTGCTCTTATTATGGATAAAAGGATAAGCCGTTGCTCGGTCACTTCGAGATTATAACTAGCATTAATTAAGGCATTATCTTTTACTACTAAGTCATTTTTCATAAGACTGCATAGGTTATAAGTGTTATTAAGACTACATTAGCATTTGATGTAATCAAATGCAAAGAAATTGTAGTCTTATGACAAAGAAATTGTAGTCTTATGACAAAGAAATTGTAGTCTTATTAGTCTTGAAAGTCTTATAAATCAAGGATTACAGCTTACTTAAAAGTATTTAAAAACTTTAAAATATATTAAAAGCCTTTTTCTTTCAAAATTGCCCTATGTTTTCGCTTCGCTCAAACTCTATTGAACTTCGCTTTCGCTCAGTTCGATGGGGCAATTTTTAGGTTCATCTCGTTGTGAATTCTTAAAAGCAAAAACACAAAGCACTCGGAATTCGCTTCGCTCATTATTTTTTATGCTCGCTACGCTCGTCCAGCAGCAAGTTAGGTTAGTTCGCACCCATTCGGGATGCTCTAATAGAACAGTGATATATCAATAGGAAGCCTGTAATCAGAGAAAGGGCTGTGCAAAATTTTTATAAGGCTCAATCCCTCGTAGACACTCGGTCGGTTTTTTTCAATATCAGTCTGATATTGAAAATAGCTCTCTAAACATTGTGGGTCTGACAGATATTTTTGAGCCTAGTTTCATTTCTTATTCTAAATAGGCCTATTTTGCGTTTGCTGGGCTTTTTAGCCCTATTGACATAGATTTCCCTGTTTTTTGAAAAAAAGCGCTTAGAAGCGATTTTAGGCAGGTTTAGAGTGATATCAAAAATCCTTTGATTCTGTTTTAGACCTGGAGGGTTCTTTTTATATTTTTTGATTTTCATTTCTGATCAGCAGATCGGAATGCACGCTTACTCGTTTCTCTTGGAGAAACTCAAATTAGACACTTTGATTTCCTCGTTATGCTTGTTTGTATTTGGTCATGACTAAAAAATACGGAGTGAGGAATAGCTACTTTTTCTAGGGCAGGATAGGCAACAGCCGTTAAATTTATAATTTTGTCACCCATGTGTTAAATTGATGGCAAAAAATAAATATAGATTTGCTGATGGAATTTGGTCATGACTAAAGATAATAAAATCTTCTTTCGAGTGAATCCTTCTGTTCTTGAATGGTGGGAAAAACGATGCGAAAAGCAGGGTGTAAAAAAGGGTGAGCCTTTTCAAAAAGCGTTGGAGTTGGCTTATCAAAAGGAAAATGATTCTGAATTTTCAGGGCAAGATTTTTCTTTAAATCTTAATGTTGATTTGGTTGAAAAAATTCAGCGTTTGGCACAGCTTGAACAGGTTGATCCTGAAGTTCTCATTGAGAATATGATTAAGGATAGAGTTGCGGATTATGAAAAAATTGAAGAATCAGTTGATGTTTTTGAAAAAACAACTCGTACAGAGTTAAGAATCAAGCCAAGTCTGAAACAAAAAATTGATCATCGTGCTGATTTGATTGGGATGAAGCCCAATCAATATATTATTTCTGTGTTGACTGCTAATGTCGCAAAGAATGCTCAATTTTTTGGTCATGACCAAATTCTAAAACTGGGTGAATCGAATAGTCGGTTACTGGCAATAGGTCGAAATCTCAATCAGATCACTAAAGCGATGAATCAAGGGCATTTTAAAGCATATGATCGTGATTTTATTGGGCGTGTACACGAGTTTGTAAAAGCCCATGTGCGTCATGTATTTTTATTGCTTGAACAGAATAAAAAGAGGTGGGAATAGAGGCTTATTGTTCTGTTTTCAGTTGTTCCGAATGAAAGATAATCTTTTCTTTAATTTGGACATCATTGAGCTGAAATAGCTTTTGGAGTTCCTCTGAAAGGGCTCCCCTATGATCATCTTGAATTTTACCTGATGTACGTAAAGCGATTCGGAGTCCAATTGCATGTTGCGCCAATTCATGCAGTTCATCGCTGTTTAGCTCATTAAAGCGTTCATCTAATGAGGGGGATAGATTGAGATGTTCTAACAAGAATTGATCAACAATGTCTTTCGAATTTTTAGTCATGACTAAATTCTCCTAAGTATGTCTGACCAATCCCAATATAAAGCATTTGCAATCTTCTTTAAAAATTTGGTCATGACTAAATTTAATTTAAAAAATTGGTTCTGGTGTAGGAGTAAGAATACCCACATTAAGGGCATTTCGTATAACGTGCATTATGATAATTTTAGAAAAACTTAAACTTCTTAATACGCTAGAACGGTTTAAAACCTATTTTCCTCTAAATTATAGATACAGCTTATGAAAAAGAATGATATTAAAAATCCAATAAAAGCTACATTAATTTCTTCTCTTGCAGCTCCTTTGCCTTTTTTAATAATGCTTTTAGCAAACTTTATATGGATAGAAGAATTTCATCTGTTGGATTTTATTCAGATATTAGGGTTTCTCCTAATCGTTATGATATTTGCTTTTCCTTTTACCTGTATCATAAATTTTGTACTGGTATTACCTATGGCTATTTTGCTCAGTAGAATAAATTCTCTATATGGAATCTATTTGTGTTTATGGTGTTCTCTAATAGCCTTTCCTGCCTTCTCTATCTATATGAGAATACTCAATGGTGATTCCACTACAAAAATTGAATTTTTACAAATCATTCTAACCACAATTTGTGGGCTATGTTCTGGAATCGTATTTTGTCGAATTGCTAAGATACGATTAAAACCCTTTCATTTAACATAATGGATATCATACGAAGTACACTTGTATATTAACATAATTATCAATAACTTAAAAATTCATCCTCATCACAAAAACCGCAAAAAGCCGACTTGGAAACAAGTCGGCTTTTTTATGTTCGATTCTGTAAGCTTTTGCCAATAAAAAATGGAAGAACTTTGCAAAATTTACAATTTTGTATTAACATATTTATATTAACAAAAAAGCGATGCAACTATGGAAATTGAGTTTTCATGGGATGAGCATAAAGCAGATACAAACCTCAAAAAACATGGTGTAGCTTTTGACGATGCAACATTGGTTTTTTATGATGCTTATGCCGTCTTCAAACAGGATCGCTTTGAAAATGGTGAATATCGTTGGCAAGCGATAGGTCTCGTACACGGCCAGACAGTTTTATTAGTGGCTCATACTGTACAAGATCATAATGGGATTGATCATATCCGTATTATTTCAGCACGACAGGCAGAGAAAAAAGAGAGGAAACAATATGAGCAAAATCGTTACCTACAAAATGGATTTGAATAAGCCTCCTGTTTTGTCTGAAGAACAAAAGGCAAGACTCGAAGCCCTGTCTAAACGCCCAGACAGTGAAATAGACTTTTCGGACATTCCTGAACTTGATGAAAGCTTTTGGAAAAATGCTGTCCAAAATCCGTTTTATAAGCCAACTAAACAAGTGACTACAGTACGCATTGATGCAGATGTTATGCAATGGCTAAAAGCACAAGGCAAAGGCTATCAGACACGTATGAATAAGATTTTACGTGATGCAATGCTGAATGATTTAAAAAATCATCCATAAAAAACGGAGATTAAGCTCCGTTTTTTACAAACTATTTTTAAGCTTATAGAATCTACATTCGGGGTAAATTAAACCTATAATAAAAAGAATGGTAAATGCTATCCATAGAAACAAAGCCATAGCTCTAAGCTGTTCTTCATTCCATGAGCTTGATTCCATATCTAAGAAAAAGATACTCTTCCAGCCTTTAATATAATCAGCTCCCCCCATGAAATAATCCATTTGAACATTAAGCTAACTGCCAAATAAATAAGCACCCACACCCATGTAGACATAAATTACCTTATTATTTTTAATCACTTATTAGATAATTATAACTGATCTTAATAGTCTTATTTAACATAAAATCTCTTATCTGAAGCTTGTTTTGACTTATCTTTTAAATCCAGTATCTTTATTAAAAATAATAAAAATTTGAGCTATTTATGATCTCCACAATCTTCATAATCTTAATACTAATTTTATGTCCAATGACATTTTTTTATTTTGTTACAGAATCTCGAAATGGTTTGATTCCTATAGAAGTGTACTTTGCTTTTCCTGTTTTTGTGGGAGCTATCTATCCATATATTTTTTTAAAATTTGGTTTAAAAAAACTTGAAGTCATTTTTTTAGGGGGTGTAATTAGTACTCTGATCTGCCTAGTTTCCAATTTTATGTATAGTCAAGATTCATTTGGAATTATTACAGCAGGAACAATGGCCTTGATATACCTGATGCTTTTTATTCCCCCATATTTGATTTCTATGCTTTGGTTTAATCGAAAATATAAGTAATAAAAAAGCCCGACATCCTGTCGGGCTTTTTCGTATGGGGTCTTTATATTGTAAGGCTAGACTCCTGTCGTACATTTAGATCCTTCTCAGTGGGGTTATTTTTATTGTCTGGAGCATCCTGCTCTCTATATACCCATGATAAGAAAACGCTGCAGATGGGGCTAGAGGAGATGCACGCCAGGAGGTGTAAGAGATGGCTTACATAGATTAAAAAATATCCACATTTTTTGTGGATGAAATTAGGGATCCGATGCCAATAGATACGAGGAAAAGCCCTGAGTTGATCGTTTTTTAATCATTTTTATTGGCAGAATATGCCAGATTTGCTCAAAAAAGAGCCAACATGTTTCCAAGTCGGCTTTTTGGTGTTTTTTGGGGTGGGTAAAAATTTCTAAGTATTTGAAAAAAAATAATTATTTTTATTGCGTTTCGCATAATGCCCATTATGTTAAATGAGGTTTAAAACTTAATATTCTGTGAATTAAAGTAGGTTGGATCAAACTCTATTTCTCCTATTTCATCCTCGATAATTTGCATGTAATCGTCATATCTTGGATGTTTGGGATCTTGTAATGCATCTAAAATATCAAGATATCCAAAAATTCCTCCAATATCTTCAAATGGAGCATGATTTTGACCATCTATGCACAATGGATATTTTTTATTTAAATCAGGGGATTGTCTACTCTCTACACTAATCAAGTGTTCCCAGCAATCGCCAAAATCATATGTATATATAATTTTTTTACCTACACGTAAAACATCTTTCAATTTTTGTCTTTTATTAATCTTTTCATGCTTAATAGTAGTGAACTCATGCAAATGGCTATCTTCCCAATCAAAAGCAGATTGAATAGCTTTATGAAGCCGAGACAACGTAGCATCAGATGAAATTTGAATAGTTCTCCAAATTTCAGGTTCACTGCCTAGAAGACTAATTTTTAGTTGAAAAATTTCATCAGAAGATTTGAGTTTTACAGTTCCCATAACAGCCTAATTCTCAAAAAGTAATTTAAGTTCCGCTAAAATTAACATAATACACCTTATGCGAAATGCTCTTGTTAGAACCCATTTAAATTGTCTATATTCTCACCAATAAAAATGTCTAGTTTATGATGGTTTTTATCATCATGGACTGGATATAAAATATAGATGCTGATCACTATGTCTGATAAAGAAATTCAACGTCTTGCAGTTCTGCAAGAGGTTCGAGATCATCGTATTACCCAAGTCCGTGCTGCTGAAATCCTGAATCTTTCCACTCGTCAAATTACCCGGTTATTGCAGAAGCTCCATCAAGACGGTGTTTCAGGTCTGGCGCATGCCAGTCGTGGTCACCCGGGTCATCATCGCCATGATGAGTTATTAAAATCAAAGTGCCTTTCCATTATTTCTGAACATCTGCTCGGATTTGGACCCACCTTGGCGCATGAGAAGCTCAGCAGCATGTTTGACCTGAATATCCCTGTAGAAACGCTTCGGCGCTGGATGACTGCAAATGAGCTCTGGATTCCGCGATCCAAACGTCTAAAACGCCCATATCAGCCACGCTATAACCGGGATTGCTTGGGTGAGCTGATTCAGATTGATGGCTCATATCATGACTGGTTTGAAGGCCGAGCCGCCAAATGCTGCTTGCTGGTTTATATCGATGATGCCACTGGAAAGCTGTTGCATCTGCGCTTTTGTGAAGCGGAAACGACCTTTGATTACATGCTTTCAACCCGAGCCTACATTGAGCAATATGGGAAGCCCTTGGCCTTTTATAGCGATAAACACTCGGTATTCCGAGTCAATCAGAAATCGAGCCAAGACAGCAAGATCACGCAATTTGGGCGGATTCTGAACGAGTTAAACATTGATATTATCTTCGCCAACTCACCACAGGCCAAAGGCCGCGTAGAACGAGCGAATAGAACCCTTCAGGACCGTTTGATCAAGGAGATGCGCCTAGAAGGCATCGGTTCGATTGCTGAAGCCAATGCATGGCTACCCTGCTTTATTGAGCATTTCAATCAGAGGTTCGCCAAATGTGCGAGAAACTCAAAGAATTTACATCGGCCCTTAACCGAATCTGATCTTGAACTGGATGATATTTTTACCTGGCAGGAACCGCGTAAGGTCACCAAGAATCTAACCCTGACCTATGACAAATGTATTTATATGCTTGAACCGACTGAATTAAACCAGAAATTAGTTGGGCAATATA
>NZ_JCAKMZ010000051.1:0-10453 GCF_059515865.1 Acinetobacter sp. CY73
CGAAAAAGCTAACTCTCAAAACTCAGAACATATAGTGAATCATCAACTGGGTTCATCCCTGAACTTAAGTTTGGGGGGATCTACACAATTAGCTGGATCTTCAAACTTAAATACCAGTCGATCTAAGATTATTCGACCGGCTAAAATGATACAAACTGAATCCACTCATTTGGTTCAAAAACAAGCAGTGTGGAATGTGTGGGATGGTAATCGAATATTACAAGATCACAATGGTAAGCATGTATTCACTACAGTTTATGAAGCTGATGCATTTGTACCGCTTGCACGTTTGGTATGGCTAGAAGATAAACTGACGCAAGCTGCCAACGATGAAACTGTTCCCAAAGTCAATATTGAAAAGTTAGATCAACTGAAACAAATTGCACTGCAAAATATTGGAGAACTTAAAGGGTTAGATGATGGTCAGACCATACCGCCAGTTGCGAATGATGAATCGCCAAAACATAGTCAGCATCAGGTCTATTGGTATCAAAACGATCACTTAGGTACGCCTAGAGAGTTAACTCAGCATAATGGTGAGATTGCATGCGAGGCGGTGTACCAAGCATGGGGTAATACGGTTACCGTTCAATGGCAAGAAGTAGCCCAATCAACTGAATTATACCCAATCCAATTGAATGCCAATGAGCAAGGTTATTTACTGCAACCGCATCGTTTTCAGGGGCAGATTTATGACAACGAGACGGGTTTACATTATAACCGTTTCCGATATTATGATCCTGATGCTGGACGGTTTATCAGCCATGATCCAATAGGTTTATTGGGTGGGGATAATCAGTTTCAGTATGCACCGAATCCGGTGGAATGGGTGGATCCTTTAGGGTGGAGTAAATGGAACAAAATGATTGAAACTCTACGTAATGCCCCTAATGGTTCAAAAGTGGATGTTAAAACAAAAGGAGAAGCTGATAAACTGGTTAAAGAGGCTTTTCCTGATGCTCAAAAAGTAAGAGGAATTGGTTGTCAAGATGCTCAGGGAGTTAGAAAGAAAAGAAAAATGGATCAATTTAAGAAAAAAGATGGAAAAGTTAGGTATAGAAAGGATTATCCTATAGATCCCAAAACTGGCAGGGTTTATGGTCATGATGATCCTAAAGGTACAGGTCATGGGGCTTTGCCTCACATTAATATTAAAAGATCTGATGGAACTATGGTCAGAATTGATATTGGAGGATGATGTGATTGATTTCAAAAAAAAAATAGAAAGTGGTAAAAAAGTTGGTTATTCAGAATTTTTATTAATAGATGCTACAGAATATGTTCGAGAGTTTGTGTTATGGAAAGAGAAAAATAAATATAAAGGATATTTTTTTTCAATCCCTACAAAGTATATGGACACTATAGAAGATTTTGAAGATTCAGAAGAAATTTATGAAAATGATGAATTAATGAAGATAATTCAAGTTCTTGAGATAAAAGGTTTATCTACCAATAAAATTAATATATTTAAAGGTAATTCCCCTATTTGATCAAGTTGTAACCTATAGCTATGTCTTAGAAGACAATGAAGGCATTCATGAGATCAGTAGTTTAAAACGTGATGATTTGCATAAAGAAATCGCACGGACGCAAGGGCAACTCCACAGCACCTATAAACTTGATCGTATGGGGCGCTTAACCGAGCAACATGTTGCTTGGGAAAATGCACCGACGCAAAAACGCTTAGAACGCCTGTATGACTATGACAAAGCTGGGCAACTGAATGAAATTTTAGATAAACGCTATTTATAACCCGAATCGCGGATAAGGATTTTTCTTTAAAATCATAAGCTAAATTTAATTTTATGATTAGTTTTTAGTGTTATCAGACCAAAGCATAGACTTTTTTATGCTCAAAATGATGGATAAGTCTCAAGAAGAATGATCTCATTTCCTTAAGCAGGATTCGGGTTATTTATATAATCAGCATAATTCACAGCTTTCTCAACATCAGCAACATGCCTTACAACCGAATAAAACATGGCAACGTAAGCAGCGTTATCAATATGATGTGTTGTCTCGACTGACCGGAAGTGAACTGACCACACATGGACAAAGTGAAAACTATATTCAAATGCGTGAGCAATTTGCCTTTGATCCAGCCAGTAATATTTTGCCGGTTGCATCGAATCAAGAGAACAATGCCAATCAGATTGCAGACAATCGCGTTAAGCATCTCGAGCAAGAACATCAAACAGTTGATTATGACTATGACGATTTAGGGCGTGTGATACAAAAGCGTATTCACATTAAAGATAAGAATGCGTTTGGACATATCCACCAACAACTCAGTTCCAACCACTTACTCGATCAATTCACCACACGTCAAATAGACTTGGAATGGGATGAACAAAATCAGCTCAAAGCCTCAACCTCGACCAAGCCCGATGGAAGAGGTGGGCAGGAGATTATACAAACACAGTATTGTTATGATCCATTTGGTCGACGAATAGCGAAACAGAGTCAAACCTATAAAAAAGAAATCATTACACAGCAAATTCAAGCAAAAATACAGCACGAAAAAGCTAACTCACAAAACCCAGCACATACAGTGAACCATCAACTGGGTTCATCGATGAACTTAAGTTTGGGGGGATCTACACAATTAGCTGGATCATCAAACTTAAATACCAGTCGATCTAAGATTATTCGACCGGCTAAAATGATTCAAAATGAATCCACTCATTTGGTTCAAAAACAAGCAGTGTGGAATGTGTGGGATGGTAATCGAATACTGCAAGACCATAATGGTAAGCATGTATTCACCACAGTGTATGAAGCGGATAGTTTTATACCTTTAGCACGTTTGGTATGGCTAGAAGATAAACTGACCCAAGCAGCCAATGATGAAACAGCTTCCAAAACAAATATAGAAAAACTGAATCAGCTTAAAAAAATTGCCCTGCAAAATATTGGTGAGTTTGAAGGTTTAGATTTAAATCAAACTGAAATAAAACAAGCCAGTAACGATGAACCTCCGAAACCTAAACACAATCAACATCAAGTGTATTGGTATCAGAATGATCACCTCGGCACACCTAGAGAGCTGACGCAACGTAATGGTGATATTGCGTGGGAAGCTGTATATCAGGCGTGGGGGAATACAGTTACAATTGAATGGCAAGAAGTTGCTCAAGCGACTGAATTAAATCCAATTCAACTCAATGCCGTTGAGCAAAGTTATTTACTGCAACCATATCGTTTTCAAGGTCAAATTTATGATGTTGAAACGGGTTTACATTATAACCGTTTTCGTTATTATGACCCTGATGCTGGAAGGTTTATTTGCCATGACCCGATTGGTTTATTGGGTGGTGATAATCATTTTCAATATGCGCCGAATCCTGTGGATTGGGTGGATCCTTGGGGGTTGAAAGGTCGTCCCAAATTAACAGGCGATATGAAACAAATACCCGTGATGCCGAATCACCAAAGACATCATATAATTCCATTAACAACTTTTGAAAATCATCCAGCTATTGTAAATAGTGGATTTGACTTAAATAGTTCAAGAAATATTATACAATTACCTACAAGAGGTAATTTTAATCCTGATGGTCGTACAATACATAGAGGAATGCATAATCAAGCTTATGAAGCTATTTTTACTCAAGCTTTAGATGCAATTGATGCACTTGGTGCTTGCGGTAATGTACAAAAAATGCATATCGAAAACTTAGTAGATAGTTATAGAAATCGTTTAGAACAAGGTTTAACAAGGTTAAATAATGCAATATAAGGATGGAAAAATATGATATACGCAATTTACCCTAAGAGCATTCAGAAAATAATAAGGTTTAATTATCCAAGTTCTATAAACTATAAATTATTTAATGGGAATATATTTATTAAGGATGAAGTTAAAATAGTTTATGATTTACTGGGTTCAAAAAATATTGATAATATGCTTAAATTTGATTTTTTATTTAATGCAGGTCCGATTATTGTTAGCGGTAAAGTGAAAAATATTCTGAAACAAGAGGAAGAAAAAAAGTTAGTACAATTTTTCCCCATCTTTGTTGAAAATTACGGCTTGGTCGAAGAAATGTACGCATTACACATAGTCCAAATTGAAGATGCTGTTGATTTAAATAAAAGTGTATACAGTTCTGAATTTTTTTTAGGTGAGGAAAAATTGCAATTTAGTAGAATTACATTTAAAGATGATTTTGATTGGGATTTAACAATTTGCAGATCATCGCACGATTTAAAACAGATACTGGTACGAGATGACTTGAAAGACAGGCTGATAGAGTCAGGTGTCAAAAAAATAAATTATTATTCTGTTATTGATAGCGAAGATGACTCTAGAACATTTTACATTACTACTTAAAATAAACATTTATAATTTTAATAGTTTATATTTTTAAGAAGCATTACTCTTCTTAAAACCTTTCCAACCTTGAAAAATTTAATTACTCACATTTCTATCTAAGCTAATGATTCTATACTCTGAATTATTAGCTTATTTGATCAAATTCAATTAGATAGAAAATCCTATTTATTACAACCACTTCTTTTCCATGGTCAGATTTATGACAACGATACGGGTTATATTATAACCGATTCCGTTATTATGACCCCGATTCTGGACGTTTTATTAGCCATGACCCGATTGGTTTATTGGGCGGTGATAATCATTTTCAGTATGCGCCGAATCCTGTAGAGTGGATTGATCCTCTAGGCTTAAATACCCAACCAGAATCAGCAGCTGCTTTTGAAGCTCGAATTTCACAAATGTCCCCTGGTGAGAGAGTTATTGCTGTTAGAGGTAAAATTGAAAAAGTAGCTAGAAAAAATGGTTGGGTAAAAGACTCTAAAATGACTACAAAAAATGGACGAGATGTTTATAAAACTCAAGATGGACAATTTAGAGCGGCAGATACACAACATGGAAGAATTGAATATACAGATAGCAGAGGTGGACATTTAGGAGAGTATGATATTGACGGAAAACAAACTAAAGCACCTGATAAATCAGGAAAGCATAATCTTAAATGTCCATAAATTTTTAAATGGTAAAGCGTATGAATAAGAAGTTAATTGATGTAAATAATGATCTTGAAAGAGGTACTATTCTAAGATGTGCAGGCATTACCCCTTATGAAGAATATGTTGATTTTATGATTGTTGAAATTATAAATAGTGAAAGTTTAAAATATGGGTTAATGGTAGTTTCTGGTTATAAAGCGGGTTTAAATTACGTTGTGTTTCCAGAAACTGCGATCTCTAATAAAAATTACGGTTTAAGTTCCGCATGGTTAAAGGAAAATTGGTTAGAATGGGGGTATATAGACTGCTCATTAGATAATGTTTACATTATTAATAGAAATATACCAACAAGTTTTGAAGATTATTAAAACTAATTGAGCATTAAGTTCCTTTAATAAATTAAAAATAGTCTACCTTTACATAGCCAACATCAGATTTTTTGGTATCAGAAATGATCACCTCGGCACGCCTAGAGAACTGACGCAACGTAATGGTGACATCGCTTGGGAGGCGGTGTATCAAGCGTGGGGTAATACGGTTACGGTTGAATGGCAAGAAGTTGCAAAAAGTGAAGAACTCAATCCAATCCAACTCAATGTAGTAGAGCAAAGTTATTTACTATAGCTGGATTTAAATTTTAAGCTACATTTCTTTCAAGCCTAAATCGAGTGCTTCTTCTATTGTTTTGTCTAGACGGAAAGCGATATTTTTAACTTTGGATTTGAGCACTGACCATGCTTTTTCAATTGGATTTAAGTCTGGACTGTAAGCAGGCAAGTACATGATTCTACAGTTAAAGTCTGCGGCTAGTTTTTTGATTTCCCCGTTCTTATGAATCGAAGCATTATCTAGAATCAGCAGATGCCTTTTGGTCTTATCCTGATTATTTTTAGTCAAGTTTTCAAGTAGATATTTCAGCCATCCTGTGAACATCGCTCGATCGCATGTACCTTGAAAAACCAAAGGGTAAAGGAACTGATACGCTGAATTAGACCTCACGGCACTGATGATACTTAATCTTTTTCCATGACCACCTGATTTCACTGCAGGACAACGACTGCCTAGTCTAGACCAACCATATTGAGCTGTATCTGTAGTATTTATTCCAGATTCATCAATATAGATCATCTGATCTTCCCCAAACTCTTCTTTCCATTGCGGAAGAAACCACTTAAATACCGCCCTTGTTATTTTGTCGGCTTGCTTGTAGAGAAAACTCTTTTTTTACGTGTCCAACCAAGCTTATGAATGGCTTTTAATAGGGTTGAATAAAGGATTGGATAACCAAATTTTTGTTCAAACAAAGGAATAAGATCTTTCACTTGAGAAAATTCGGTCGTTTCAACAAAGTGTTTGAAAGCATCCATATCCTTGATTTTAGTGGGTCGGCCTGCATTGATTTTAGGCTGTTTCAATTCTCCAGTGGTGTGTTGAAGAAGAATCCAATCATCCAAAGTAGTCCTAGATATTTTAAAAGTTTTACATGTATATGATTTGTGATTGTTTTCTTCATAAAACTGCATGACTTTTTCACGTAAATCCACTGAATATATTTTAGGCATAATCTTGATCAAATGAATTTTTCACCATTGTATCCTAAAATAAGATTGCAGCTATACAACCGCATCGTTTTCAGGGGTAGATTTATGACAACGAGACAGGTTTACATTATAACCGTTTCCGCTACTATGACCCTGATGCTGGGCGGTTTATTAGCCATGATCCGATAGGTTTATTGGGCGGTGATAATCATTTTCAATATGCGCCGAATCCTGTTTTACTCATTGATATATTAGGTTTAGTAGCTCATCGCGGGCGTATACAAGCTCAAGGAACTAAGTTAGAAGAATCAGTTTCTTGGAATCAAGATACTCCGCTTACTAAAGATCAGGCTAAAGAAATGATGCAAGAGTTGAAAGATAAATTATCTAAAAAGGATTTAAAGTTAAGAGAAGATGCATTTAAAAAGGCGGATAAATTTATTGATTCAGCATGTAGTAGTGGAGGGGTAGATGCTTCGGTAAGTAAAACATTTATGGTAAAAGATACAAAGCATGAACGAGTTGATATTGAGGTAATTGCAGGTAAAGCATTCATTCCTTGATGATTAGAGGTTATAAATATGTTTGAAAGTTGCTTAGATGATAAAGATGTATATTTATCTTTAGAAAATTATATATATTCTGAGTTCAATAAAATTAGTAAAAATGATAAATGGAAACTCCCTTTTTTTAATACAAAATTTTCAAATGGGGAATCTTTTTATGATGGAAATCCGATTTTTTCAGCAAAAAATTTAAGTGAAGGCTTTTTGGTTAAGATAGTAATTGATGATGAAATTCATAGTGAAATTTTGAGTTTTGAAACTAATTTTGATGATGTACCTATGTATGTATATGAGATAGGTTTAGAGAATATAGATAAAAATATTGCAATAATTTTAGATAAAATTATGAAAATTAGCTTATAAATTGAAATATTCTTTTTTTGATAGAGATAAAAATATGAATAAAACAATGGAATGATGTGTGCTGATAAAAACGGAGACTTTCATCTAGTAAACTAAACATACTCAACAGGAGTTTACCATGAGCAAAAAGCAAAATATTTATACTGGATAAACTGAAATGGTAATCCTCCCATAAATAACAGAAGTTAAAAGTAGAGATTAAGCAGCCATTAAAGGTGGCTTTCCTTTGTTAGCATGATGTGGTCTTTCATGATTGTAATGCCACAGCCAACTTGTTGCATAATCTTGTACTTCATCCAAAGTATCAAATAAATGTTTGCCCAGCCAGCTATAACGTACGGTTCTATTATAACGTTCAATATATGCATTCTGCTGTAGCTTACCTGGTTGAATATATTCAATACGTATGCTCTGGGACAAGTTTGGTAACTTGCAAAAATATCAGGACTGTAGCGGTAAAATTACACAATATCATTATGATGCTTATGGTCGGCTAACATCAGTTCAGAATGCACATGGGGATTCTACTTGCTTTAAATATTATGCGCATCAAAAGCAACCGTATGAGATTATCTATCTTGATGGCAGTGTTGAACAATTTAAATATGATGGTCTTGAGCGTTTAATTGAATACCGAGACGCTTTAGGTCGCACGACGACCTACCGATATAGTGTCGATAGCTTACCGATTCAACGCACTGACCCAGCCAACGGTACTGTAACCTATCATTATGACCAGCTCAGACGGTTTGTCGGTTTAACCAATGAAAATGATCAGACGTGGACACTTGAATATGATGCCAAGGATCAAGTGATTGCGGAAACCACTTTTGATGGGGTGCGTACTGAATATGAATATAGTCCAGCAGGACAACTAATCAAACATCGACAGTTTACTGAGAACAAAGAAATCCGTTATAGCACCGTCTTCAAACGTGATTTATTGGGACAACTACTCGAGCAATACATTGTTGATCATCATGATTTAACCGAGAAAAAACGTACGCGTTATACTTATGATCTGGCAGGTCAATTGATCGAAGCACGTAATGCGGACAGTCACGTCAAACTCAGTTACGACCCAATAGGGCAACTCACCAAAGAACAACTGATTGCACACTGGTTCAATCAAGCAACCCAACAACATACACATCGCTCGCATACTTTAACGCATTTGTATGATGAACTGGGGAATCGGATTGAGACCACACTACCAGATGGTCGCAAGCTTAAAACGATCTACTATGGTTCGGGGCATGCATGGCACTATGCGCTTGAGGATAGCGAAGGCATTCATGAAATCAGTAGTCTAAAACGTGATGAACTGCATCAGGAAATCGCACGGACGCAAGGGCAATTGCAGAGTACTTATACACTAGATCAAATGGGACGCTTAACCGAGCAAAATGTTGCTTGGGAGCATGCACCGACGCAAAAACGCTTAGAACGCCTGTATGACTATGACATAGCAGGACAACTGAATGAAATTTCAGACAAACGCTATTTATATAATCAGCATAATTCACAGCTTCATCAAGACCAACAACAGCATGCTTTGCAACCGAATAAAACATGGCAACGCAAACAGAGCTATCAGTATGATGTGTTGTCACGGTTAACGGGAAGTGAACTTTCCACTCAAGGTCAAAGTGAGAATTTCATTCAAATTCGAGAGCAATTTGCATTTGACCCTGCCAGTAATATTTTACCGATAGCCTCTACAGCGGAAAATAAACCATCTAAAATTCTAGATAACCGTGTGAAGCATCTTGAGCAAGCACATCAAACTGTAGATTATGAGTATGATGATTTAGGGCGTATGGTTCAAAAACGCATTCAGATTAAAGACAAACATGCCTTTGGACATATTCATCCACACTTAAGTGAAAAACATCTGCTGAATCAATTTACCACCAGGCAAATTGATTTAGATTGGGACGAACAAAACCAGCTTAAAGCCTCCACCTCAACCAAACCCGATGGGCGAGGTGGACAAGAGATTATACAGACCCAGTATTGTTATGATCCCTTTGGGCGACGCATTGCCAAGCAAAGCCAGACTTATAAAAAGCAACTGATCACGAAGCGAGTCAAAAGCAAACCACAGCCAAGATTGCTGGAGCATCAGCCAAACTCTCATCAGAATATTAGCAATCAACTCGGTTCTTCAATGAACTTAAGTCTAGGAGGATTTGCAACGTCGCAAGTTAATCCAACTCCTAGACCGATCATTCAACGTGCTGTGAAAAGCATTCAAACTGAGCAGACTCAACTGGTTCAGACACAAGCGGTGTGGAATGTTTGGGATGGCAATCGAATCCTACAGGACTATAACGGCAAGCATGTATTTACTACCGTCTATGAGGCAGATGCATTCGTACCGCTTGCTCGTTTGGTATGGCTAGAAGACAAGCTCACGCAAGCAGCCAATGATGAAATCGTTCCTAATGTTGATATTGAAAGGTTAGATCAACTGAAACAAATTGCGCTACAGAATATTGGTGAGTTGGATGGTTTGGATTTAGACCAAACCAATATAGCTAAAAATCCAATATGAGCTACAATAGAAAAAACACTAAGATTTAGGATCATGCCAAAAACATATTCTGTCGATTTACGCGAAAAAGTCATGCAGTTTTATAAAGAATCACAGCATAAATCCAAAACGTGTGAACTGTTTAATATTGCAAGAACCACCCTAGATGATTGGATTCTACTCGAACAGCAGACTGGTCAGCTCAAACAGCCTAAACCTCAAAATGCAGGACGCCCTTCGAGGATTCGAGATCTTCAAGCCTTTGAGCACTTCGTAAAAAATACACCGTTTACTCAGGCGAAAGATCTTGTCCCTCTGTTTGAACAACAATTCGGTTATACCGTTGGTTATCATGTCATTTTAAAAGCCCTTAATAAGATGGGATGGACGCGTAAAAAAAGAGTTTTCTTTACAGACAAGCCTGTAAATTAAGTCGTGCTGTATTTGAATGGTTC
>NZ_JCAKMZ010000052.1:0-9662 GCF_059515865.1 Acinetobacter sp. CY73
TATTGCTTCTTCCATTGAGGTAGGAACCATTCAAATACAGCACGACTTAATTTACAGGCTTGTCTGTAAAGAAAACTCTTTTTTTACGCGTCCATCCCATCTTATTAAGGGCTTTTAAAATGACATGGTAACCAACGGTATAACCGAATTGTTGTTCAAACAGAGGGACAAGATCTTTCGCCTGAGTAAACGGTGTATTTTTTACGAAGTGCTCAAAGGCTTGAAGATCTCGAATCCTCGAAGGGCGTCCTGCATTTTGAGGTTTAGGCTGTTTGAGCTGACCAGTTTGCTGTTCGAGTAGGATCCAATCATCTAGGGTGGTTCTTGCAATATTAAACAGTTCACACGTTTTGGATTTATGCTGTGATTCTTTATAAAACTGCATGACTTTTTCGCGTAGATCGACAGAATATGTTTTTGGCATGATCCTAAATCTTAGTGTTTTTTCTATTGTAGCTCATATTGGATTCTTAGCTATACAGTTTTGATTCGAGTGAACTTCAAAATGAATATATTCATTTCCTAATATACTTACATTAGAATAAAAGTGAGTCTTAGAATTATAAAAATTCAACCTAATTTTGATCTAAAAAATAAATCAACTATAAATATTTTTTTAGAAGATATGGAGCCAATAGGTGATCAACCTTTAAATTTGTAAGTAATTTTACTTCTTCGATAATCTTGATAAGTGTTTCAGTATTTTGATTAAGTTGTGATTCTAGTTCATCAATTTGAATTCTTAAATTTTTATTAGTATTAGTTAGAGCATGTCTTGTTTTTTTATTAACGTAAAGTTGTTGTTCTTTTGCTTTTAAGTTTAATGGTGAAATTTGTTCTGCCATATAGAGACTAATTAACTTTTTGCGTTCAAGCGAGCTCAGTGTACTTAACCCTCCAGATACATAACCTTTAGCGATTAAACGATCATGCAAAGTTTTATGCGAGATAGGGGATTTTTCAAAACCTTCAACCAGCATCATTTGCAATTCATGTTCGATGACTTCATCTAATTGTTTACCACGCAACATATCAGGCTTCCTTAGTCTCATTTTTATGCTGTTCTATGGCGAACAGTTCACTTAACGTTGTTGGTAATTTAGCGATCGCATCTCCATAAGGAAAAACAGGAATAGGAGTTAAACTATCTTGTCTAGCAAGTGCTTTTCTTTTTAAGTCACTTAAATAAAGTATTTTTTGACGTAAATCCTCTAGCATTTCGCTATAAGATAAATCATGAACTACGATTAGCTCTATTTGTGCAAACTTATCTAGCAATTCATTCAAAGTATGTTCTAGAGCTTCTAATTCACCTTTACGGCCAGTTAAAGCAAAGTTTCCACATTGATCACCTGATTGGCAGGCAAGACGCTTAGGGCAATCATGCACAGCGACTTCACGCATACATGCACCAAAAGGCAAGGGGTGTAAACAAGCATGGCGTTTGACTAGGGATTCTGCTAATGAATGATCTTCTTTAACCAATTCATTAAATGACTCTGCGATATCTTGAAAATATTCATCAAAGAAAGATTCCTTTACATAACTCGCTACTTCATTTTTCGAGTCAAAGGTTTGTAAATTCATCTTTAAATTATTTTCAAGATCTAATTGGTTTGTAAAATACATTAATCCATCATTCTTAATACTATTTATTGGATATTCTACTTTTCTTTCGTCAGCTGCTTCATTATATAACTCTAGCTCATTCTTTTCATAAATACTCGCTGCAACTTTGCGTTGCTTGAGAGCAAGATGCTGATAGTATTGATTTTGCTTGATATCTATACGTCCCATTAACATTGCTTGTAAATGTTCAGATAAACCACTGAGGGCCAAGAAAGTATTAATATTATGACGTGGAATATGAGAGCCTAACTTAGAATATTCTTTTTCATTCTCTAATAAATTATATTTTTGAAATATTGACAGGCTTAAACTTCCACCTAAAAAACTATTTATATTTCGTGTTTGGAATGGAAGGATATTAGCTTTGAAACTAAAAAATCTTTTCAATGACGTAGATTTGAATTCATGAATAAAAAGTAACTCTTCAAATGCAATTTTTTCTAATCTACCTTCATAATTAAAAATATGATCAATTGGAAATTCAGCATCATAATTTGCTAAATTTTTTATAAATATATTTATGTCTTTTTTTAAATAATATTTTTCAATTTTATTGTTTTTCTTTTTCTTTATTTCTTTAAATATCGGAATTTTCTTAACAGAAGTCTTAATATAGTTTCGAGTGTTTTTATGAATTTCAACATTAAAAATTGAACCTACTAAATCATCTAATTCAACAAATTCATTTTCAATTTCATCAATTACTTTAGGTAAAAAATCAGAGCAATTTTTTGATCTAATATATAGAAGATGTTCTCTCGATTCTTTAGTTAGTTCTAAAACTGATTGAAAAATTGTCTCAACAAGTTTAACAGCAAGGGGTTCAACCCAATGAACTCTATACCCAACACCCTTTGCACCATGATATTGAATACCCAATGTATATTGTTTGATGCCATCTAACGTTAATTGAGCTTTAGTAATTGGGTCCAGTAAAGGTTTTTTAATTAACGCATCAGTTTTTAAAAGAATCACTTCTGTCGATCGTAAGCCCGTTACTATAAGTAACAATAAAAGGTTAAGGATGACTTTCTCACTCTTTCTTTCACATAGGTTTATTAAAGAAGCAATATTGATAAATGTACGAATAGAAATGAGTTTATCTTTCTCAAGTTCATCTTCATCTAGTTCTAATTGTTCTATTAATACCATTGTTCTCTTTGCATTCGGTGTTCTATTTTTTGAATTTGTATATAGATATTTTTTAGAAAATTCTAATGGTTTATCAGTAAATGCATAGTGATTTAGCATTTCTTGTAATCTAAGGTACGTACCTGCATGATCAGGCAGATTAGATTTACTTGAGTTTTTGGCCAGTATCTCAAATGAACTTGTTAAAATTAATGTTGATAAGAAGCTGGGGTGTACATCATTAGAATAAATTTTATATAATTCACTATACCAACGCTTTAGAATCAGAACTTCAGCATATAATTTTTGTGGCGAAGTTTTTGAATTAGCCTTTCTGTAGCTAAGAACCATCATAGCTTTCATAAACTCTTGGTACATCATATTTATAGAAAAATTCTCAACACCTTTTATTCTTTTTCCTGTTGGAAATGAAAAGTTGGTTTTTCCACTACGTGAAAGTAGCCATCCGGAACCAATAATTCCTCCAGCCCATTCAGAATCACTCCATAGCCATTTAAAATTTGGCTTTATATTTTCCTCAAAATATTTTTTTTGTTCATCAATAAATGCATTATATTTTTCAAAGTTCATGAACATCATCCTTTTGTAATACACAGCGAACTATTACAGATTCAATTTCGAATTTAGTTGACTCATGCACTCGAATCAATGGATTTCTAGATACGCCAATACCATCTGATAGTTTAATAAGATCATTTATTTCATTTTGTATGCTTTCTAAAACATGATTATGGTTAGCATCGATAAAAGGATGAAAGTACATACAACCATAGCAATTACGAACGGGTTGAAATAAACATTTGTCTTCGTAGGAGCACCCACCAATATCGTAATGAATTTTTCTACCAATATTTCCTAGTACTTTTTTCTGATGCCAATTTTTCTTATAAACTAGCCTTCCAGTCAGGAGCATAGCTATCATTTGTCTATATAGAGAATTTTTACCAAGTGCCTGCGCTCTAATTTGAGCCAATTCAGGGGTAGAGAAAATATAATGTCTAGCAGTTACAATAGAAGAATGACCTAAGATATATGCAATTTCTTCAGCAGAAGAACCAGCCATTGCCAAACTATATCCAACATGATGTCTAAAATCAGAAAAAGAGTACTTTTGCATTATCATTTCATTTGCAAGTACAGCTTCTCTGTAAGCTTCGGGAGCAAAATCAAATAATTGTGTATTAATCGCTTTTGAGCAAAAGCGTGTAGCACATTCACCTAAATCAAATAATTTATCTTTGGGATTTAAGTTAAATCTTTGGATATAAGCAATCATTATGCTAGCAACTTCTTCCGGTAATTTTACTGCAATCTTTTCATGTACATATCGAGCTTGCTTCGCATATGGAATTAGTAGGCTATAGCGATGAAAATGATCAGAAGTACGACTAGTATCTATTTTTATATCATCTGCCGCTAACTTAGATAATTGGACAGGTCTAAGTCCAGTCACATATACCAACCCAAGAATTGCTGAGTAAAGTAGTATTTGTTTATCGACACCTTGAAAATCATCTTTGATAGATTTGTTTAACTTGATAAAGCCTTGTTGAATCATTGAGATTAAAGGGTAATCTATCGTATCCTCATATTCCTGATAAAATAAACTTGAATTAAAAGATTTAGGTCTAGGGATAATTTCCAATTCAAAATCATCTTCTATATCAAAGTTAGGAAAATCTTCTAAGACTAGAAGTTTCAATAGAAATTTAAGATGAAAATAATCGTTGCTATAGTTTTTTTGTTCAGCAATTTCAATTAATATCCTTTTTAAATTTTCATAACTAAATTTTAAATTATTATTTTTCAAATAATTGAGTACAAAAATAAATGTATAAAATTTTTTGCTCAAAAATGATGGACTATTTTTCTGAATAAAAGCTATTAAAAAAAACTTAATGAGTACAGTCTCACTTTCAGAAAATTTTGAGAAATCTAAATTTTCTATCTGTCCTGAATAATAAAATCTCCAATTATTGCTTGAAGAGTTGATAAATTTATCGTCAAATTTATCGGCCACTAAAAATTTGACAATTTTTGGTATTTTTTTATTTAGATTCTGCAGAACTGTTATTTGTTGATCATTAAAAGTGGATACTGAATGTTGGTCTTGAAAATTTACAAAAAGGTCAAATTGTTCCATTATTCATTATTTCCATTGTATATCACAGCCAGAATCTGTCACTCGTAAAGAGTAACTTTAAATCAAGGGAGCTAGTTTTTTAATTAAATCACCAGTTATTTCTGATACGTAAGAGTTATCAAATATGCAATCTAGGATTGCATCAACTATCATAGGATCCGATAATTTTTGATGTCATAAGTCATAAGTCATAAGTCATAAGAAAACCGGCTTATTATTAGAAAGCTAAAATTGGTTGAATAACTAACAATAAATTTTTAAAAAACATTTTTTATGCTTATGAAATAATATTGTTAATTCAGAAATAATCTATTACATCCAACTTGAGCCTCATTAAATATTGTGATATTTAATTCTAAATTTCACAGCCAACATTAGTCCTCCAGCAGCAGAAAAAATCTTCTTTTAAACCTTTAATCAACTTGATAATTCCAAAAAAAACTAACTGCACCATTGCTAAATTAGTATATAAATTCATCTTCTGTCAAGCTTTTTTCGATATAAGTCATTGATATAACAAAATATATTGTTTTGATATGAAGATTATAATAATAAAACCTATGTATTTGATCTATTAAATTTATATTATTTTCTTCATTTTGTTATTTTAAAATATTATAAAATTTCGAAGTTTAAGACATCTAAGTATTTAATTTAACTTTTTAAAAACATCAACTTTTCCTCAATATTATTAGAAATATTATAAATGATTATTAAATACAGGCTAAGCAGACTAAAATTTGAATTCCATCACATCCATCCAAATTAAGTTGGGATTAGAAGGGCTTTGTTGCACAAAGGTTTGAAAGGCAGAGCTACCCTAAGTGAGCCAAATTTAAGTGACAACCGGGGTATGAGGTCGACCTAATTCTGTAAACTTATTTAAGACTGCTACACGTGCATGAATCTCATTCACCTGACTAAGGAAACTCCTTGCAGTTAATTTATCGCCTCATAATTTGATGCAATGCATCTTGGTTTCCACCAAACTTCGACGATGATAACCAGACCACTTTTTCCAGATGACTCTCCCTAGGCGTTTGACCGTTTTCAATAACTCATTCCGCTCTATAGACCTCGCTTGCTGATCTTTCCAAGGCTTTGCATTCTTCCTTGGTGGAATTACCGCATGTGCATCTCAATCTAAAATGACTTGTCGGCAGTGCTTTGTGTCATAAGCACCATCTGTATAGACAAAATCAATTTGCTCATCCAAGGGAATTTGAGTAAGTAAATCCTCGAGTACTTGTGAATCACTGACATCATTTGTGGTGAGTTGTACAGCACGTTTTTGAAGGGTTTTAGCATCAACAGCAATATGCAGTTTACGCCATTGTCGGCGATATTCAGGTCCATGTTTCTTACACTTCCATTCACCTTCGCCTAGAAACTTCAAACCAGTAGAGTCAACGAGTAGATGGAGGCCATCTTGACTTTTTTGATAGCTAATCACAATATCAATATGCTTTTGTCTTCTACAAAGCGTTGTGTAATCTGGGGCTGTCCAATCTAATCTGCAAAGTTTAATCAGACTTTGAACAAAACCTGTGACCATACGTAAAGATAGTCGAAATAGAGATTTGATCATTAAGCAGCATTGAATAGCTGTATCGGAGTAGATTTGATTTCGACCTTGTTTGCCTTGTGACTGGGCATACCACTGAGTTAGAATCAAACCAAATGCAAATATTGCTCCGGTTAATTAATCTTGCGCAGTATACTGCTCATATAGGAAGACCAATTGGTGGTGCGATAAATTTTAGGTACAGGTTTATTCATTTTGAAATTATATTGCTAAATAAGCCTTCTATGCTAGGTTTGTGCAACAAAGCCGTCATAAGCCCTAACTAGAAGTTGAGTATTTACAAAGAAATGTAAAAATTATCGCTTATTAATATTTTAACTTTGTCAGCATGACATTAAACGTTGACAAAAAAAGACCTGTTAATCGCAAGAATTGAAGGCCAGCAAGCTTTTGAATATCAATATCTCATACTTGAATTATGCATAAAATTTGAAAAATATTTTGATTCAAAAACAATCAATTAGGTGGTTGGTTTTGATTTATGAAAGAGACCTACAGATATCCACACTTATAACTGCTGTGATATACGTTGCAAATTTATAAGATTAGCACTATCAACAATAAATCTCTTTGCATAATAACTAGGCATTATGCTGTTGGTACTCCAACCACCTAAGACACGCAGCTCTTCTAATGCTTTTTGCATAGTTTCATCATTGCTTTTATTTAACGGTGATACACTTTCGTTTCGATCTTTTTTAATAGCAAATGCCAAAGTGATATATGCCCATGTATGACGACATACATGAGGGGTAAATTTCTGAATCGAGTCGATATTTGTATCATCAAAATATATAGGATGTAAGGCCCTAAACTTTTTCTCTATTATCTTAAAAATTGAGTTAATGGATGAGTAACTTAGCGGAGAGTAGGGTGGTTTCAGTGATGTAAACAAGATATCTGAATCATTAAAACTCCGTATCTTTTCAATGTACTGCATCAAAAACTGATAATCTATATTATCTAGTTTTATAACCCTATACGATTGCTCATTTTTTATGCTTGGCTTTCTCAATCTGACATCATGTTCATCATCCGTATTGGTTATAATTAGACTATATGAATTAGAATTAAGAGATTTTTTTATCGATCTTTTTGTAAGCAACATTAGTTCACCAACTCGTAAGCCGTAGTTCACCATGAGATGTACAATCATGAAATTACGAAGTTGATTTGATTTCGATGAGAATGGATTATCTAAATTAATATTATTTTCTTTATCAGGACGAATAATTTTATAAAGCATAACCCTCATTTCATTGGTTAAACTTTTAAAATGATAATTAATTTCATTTTTTACAGTTGAACTACGTTTAGAAAACTTACTAAAAATTCTTTTTTTATTCAGTAAAAATAAATCTATTTTTTTTCTACGATTAGTTAATTCTTTGATCGTAATATCTTGATAGCGTAAATTCCAATATTCATCTAAAAGATAAACGAAATACTTAAATAAAGATCTTAAGCGCTGTGTGATAGTCATATAGTTAGTATCAATATTTGATCGAATTCGAATCAAATTTGATTCTAGATTTTTATTATTTTCTAAGAAAACAATGAAATTATCGATTTCATTCAAAAAAATCTCAGGATCATATTTAGAGTACAAAAATGATTCACAGAATAAAGTTGAATATTTTTGATACCAAAATTCATACCAAAATTTTAGTGCCAGTAAATGGGACTGTTGTGTGGCAAAACTTTGAAATCTCAAGACAGCCATAGAATAAAGTAAAGGATAGAGGCAAGGTACTGTAGTTGAAGTATCAAACAATAGAACCATGCGATTTTGATTTGAATATTTTTTTGAAAGCTTAATTGTTTTTACTACAAACATCCTAAGTACCAAGAACTTTGTGAAGTAAAAAGAATATAAACATAAGTGAACTCAATGTGAAATACTATTTAATGTAAGTAATTGATTTTGGGTTGAGCAAAGAACTCTATGAACTTAATGTATCATGCACTCAATTTAACATAATATACATTATGCGAAATATAATTGTTAGAACCCATTTAAATTGTCTATATTCTCACCAATAAAAATGTCTAGTTTATGATGGTTTTTATCATCATGGACTGGATATAAAATATAGATGCTGATCACTATGTCTGATAAAGAAATTCAACGTCTTGCAGTTCTGCAAGAGGTTCGAGATCATCGTATTACCCAAGTCCGTGCTGCTGAAATCCTGAATCTTTCCACTCGTCAAATTACCCGGTTATTGCAGAAGCTCCATCAAGACGGTGTTTCAGGTCTGGCGCATGCCAGTCGTGGTCACCCGGGTCATCATCGCCATGATGAGTTATTAAAATCAAAGTGCCTTTCCATTATTTCTGAACATCTGCTCGGATTTGGACCCACCTTGGCGCATGAGAAGCTCAGCAGCATGTTTGACCTGAATATCCCTGTAGAAACGCTTCGGCGCTGGATGACTGCAAATGAGCTCTGGATTCCGCGATCCAAACGTCTAAAACGCCCATATCAGCCACGCTATAACCGGGATTGCTTGGGTGAGCTGATTCAGATTGATGGCTCATATCATGACTGGTTTGAAGGCCGAGCCGCCAAATGCTGCTTGCTGGTTTATATCGATGATGCCACTGGAAAGCTGTTGCATCTGCGCTTTTGTGAAGCGGAAACGACCTTTGATTACATGCTTTCAACCCGAGCCTACATTGAGCAATATGGGAAGCCCTTGGCCTTTTATAGCGATAAACACTCGGTATTCCGAGTCAATCAGAAATCGAGCCAAGACAGCAAGATCACGCAATTTGGGCGGATTCTGAACGAGTTAAACATTGATATTATCTTCGCCAACTCACCACAGGCCAAAGGCCGCGTAGAACGAGCGAATAGAACCCTTCAGGACCGTTTGATCAAGGAGATGCGCCTAGAAGGCATCGGTTCGATTGCTGAAGCCAATGCATGGCTACCCTGCTTTATTGAGCATTTCAATCAGAGGTTCGCCAAATGTGCGAGAAACTCAAAGAATTTACATCGGCCCTTAACCGAATCTGATCTTGAACTGGATGATATTTTTACCTGGCAGGAACCGCGTAAGGTCACCAAGAATCTAACCCTGACCTATGACAAATGTATTTATATGCTTGAACCGACTGAATTAAACCAGAAATTAGTTGGGCAATATA
>NZ_JCAKMZ010000053.1:0-9030 GCF_059515865.1 Acinetobacter sp. CY73
ATGTTGCTGACATCAAAATGGTGGAGCAGTTGGTCGAGGGGTTCGAGGCAAAGCTTTATGCGGATCGTGGTTATATTAGTCAAGATTTAAAAATTAAGTTAAAAGATCAAGGTATTGATTTGATTACTTATCATCGAAAGAACATGCGGTCTGTTGAGCTCAGTGCGCCAGATGAATATCACCTAAGGCAACGCAATAAGATAGAAACGTTATTCAGCCTATTGAAAGGTCAATACAATTTAGTGACGAGTAAAGCACGCAGTGTTCGTGGATTTCTCAGTGGAATTTACGCCTCGTTATGTGCATATCAATTAACCCATCGAAATAAGCCAACAATTCAAATTATTGATTCATCGGCTTAAGCAGGATTCGGGTTATTAATAGTTTTCTTTAACCTTCACATAGTTCTGAGCTGAGTAAGGTAAGAAAGCCAACTCTTTTTCAGTTAATTTACGGACTTGTTTCACTGGACTTCCCACATACAAATAACCACTTTCTAGATGCTTATTTGGCGGAACCAATGAACCCGCACCAATCATTACGTCATCTTCAACAATCACATCATCTAAAATAATCGTACCAATCCCAATCAGAACACGATTACCAATGGTACAACCATGCAATTTCACATGATGACCAACAGTGACATCTTCACCAATGATCAGCGGTGAGCCTTCAGGCTTATCGGCTTTCTTATGACTGACATGCAACATCGAATGGTCTTGCACATTCGAGTTTTTACCAATACGAATATGATTCACATCACCACGAATCACAGCAAAGGGCCATACAGAAACATTTTCACCCAACACCACATCGCCAATCACCACGGACATCGGGTCGATATAATTCGTGTCATCCGTCTGCGGAAAAGTGTCAAGATAAGGGCGAATGTTGTGGCTCATGCTGAAAAATCCATAATTTTAAAGACAGTATAAATAAAAAAGCACCTATATCGAAATATAGATGCTTGAACTTAAGTCTAAAATTGTTGCTTTAAACCAGACTTAGAATAAATTGCTAAAGAATTGTTTTACATGATCAATCATACGAGAGAAGAAACCTGCTTCTTCAACTGCTTGTAGCGCAACCAAAGGCTTCTCAGCAATCACTTTACCATCTAAAGTCGCAGTGAGTTTACCCACCACTTGACCTTTTTGAAGCGGTGCATTCAAATTCGGTTGAACCGAAATTTGAGTTTTAATCGCATTCGCTTGACCTTTAGGCATGGTCACATTGAATTTTTCAGCGAGACCAATACTCGCTTCATTTTCAGTACCAAACCACACTGTTGATTTCGCAATTTCTTGATTCGCAGGTTGAACACTCACCGTTTCAAAGTTTGCATAACCCCAAGCTAAAATTTCACGTGTTTGTGAAGCACGCTCTTGCATAGATGGCGCACCAAAAATCACAGAAATTAAACGCATTGGACCACGTTTTGAAGACGTCGTCAGGCAGTATCCAGCTTCTTCAGTATGACCTGTTTTTAAACCATCTACACTTGGATCAGTATAAAGCAGGGCATTACGGTTGCCTTGTTTAATGCCGTTAAAGCTAAACTCTTTTTCAGAGTAAATTGGATAGTATTTAGAGCTGTCATGAATGATATGTTGCGCAAGGGTTGCCATATCTTTTGCTGTTGAATAATGACCTTCAGCAGGCATACCGGTTGAGTTTACAAAACTGGTATTGGTCATGCCAATACGTTTCGCTTCTTTATTCATTTCATGGGCAAATGTACCTTCATTGCCTGAAATGTGCTCAGCCATCGCTTTAGACGCATCATTACCTGATTGAACGATAATGCCACGTAACATTTCTAAAACAGTCGCAGTGCCATTCAAGGGAACATACATACATGATTCGGTGCTACTACCACGACACCATGCAGACTCGTTCATACGAACTTTTTCATTTTCAGTCAACTGACCATTCAATAGTTTTTGTTCGATGATGAAACTGGTCATCATTTTGGTCATTGACGCTGGAGCAAGTTTCTCATTTTCATTTTTACTAGCAAGGATTTGCCCTGTTTCATAATCCATCAAAACATATGATTTGTTATTGAGTTCTGGTGGCGTAGATAAAACAGTTGCTGCATAAGAAAATGATGGTAATAGTAATAATGCAGCGATGGCGCTTTTTCGGGTCATTCTAAGTAGTTCCAATCTTATGTGAACGGCAAAATCAGCTTTGCATTCTAGGACAAAGCAAAGCCGACTGCTACGGGGAGAGTCGGCTATTTTCAGTCGAATTGTAACTAATTCATGCTTGTGATGACTAAAGATTAGTAATCTTTCACATCGTTGCAGACTTGCGTATTGACTTTGTCGCCAGCACTTTTGACATCAGCACGCGCTTGAGCTAAAGCGGTTTTAAAACTGGTTTGTTCAACTGTGGTTTTAATTGCCGTTTTGGGTGACTTTTCTTGCGGTAAATAGTCTTTTAATAATCGTGCATAACCTGCATCGAACTTATCATCGGTTTTAATCAATGAAGGGCAAATTTCTGACAGTACATAGATCGCTGCTAATTCATCCTTAGTAATGGTGGTTTGAGTCACATCGATGTTTTCAGCAGAAGCTTCAGTTTTTTTCTCAGCAAATGCACTCGCACTGAAAGCCAATGATGCAGATAGAAGACCAAACGAAAAGAATTTCACGATTTTATTATGCATTGGATACTCAAAATTTATAACTAAATGATTTGTATAGAATAAACACTTTTGATGATGAAAAAATAGAGAAAATGTATAGAAGCTGTAGGCTTTGTGACGTTTTATAGCGAACAATCAGCCTCAATGATTACAAATACGAGGGTGCTTTATCATCATCAAGACTTTGATATGG
Organism: Acinetobacter sp. CY73; assembly: GCF_059515865.1. Lineage (NCBI taxonomy): Bacteria > Pseudomonadati > Pseudomonadota > Gammaproteobacteria > Moraxellales > Moraxellaceae > Acinetobacter > Acinetobacter sp. CY73. The sequence goes on from NZ_JCAKMZ010000053.1 coordinate 2,853, forward strand.
TCAAAGCTTACTCAGAGACTGAAGAAATGAGTTCATTACAGCCTTGCTGTTTTTCCTCTTGAGAATATCCACTATTTTCAGCTGAGGCCTCTTTATATGCATTTTGGTATTCAGCATCTTGTTTCAATTGTTCTAAACTCATAGCGCCGGAAGAGAGCTGTTTTAAGCTTTCTTCAGTAAATTGAGCGACAGCGTGTTGGATTTTAGTTGCATCGGTGACCAAAGCAGGACAAATTTCATTCAGCACTTGAGCTGCAGCAATATCTTCTTTGATCACTAAATCGAGTTCTGCTTGAGAAATTAAATTTGCATGAACTAAAGTACTGCTTAGAAAAGTGAATGTTGTTATACAAGCAAAGCGAATGAGTGAGCGATTTAACACTTTTTTAACCCTTTGGAATATTGTTTTAAAGTCTGCTAAATATATAGAGTTGTTGAATATTTTCCAATCATATAATCTACCAACGACGCAAACTTAGGTTATACACAGTGAATATTTTAATTTCGAACGATGATGGTGTGTTTGCACCAGGAATCCAAGCATTGGCCCATGCTTTGAAAAAGTTGGGACGAGTCATTGTGGTTGCACCTGAGGGTGAGCGAAGTGGTTATTCAAGCGCTTTAACTTTAGATCGCCCCTTACGTCCGATTCAAATTGCAGAAGATATTTGGTCTGTAAATGGCACACCTGCTGATTGTGTGTATTTATCCATGAATGGCATGTTTGATTTTGAGTTTGATCTTGTAGTGAGTGGGATTAATAGTGGCGCGAATTTGGGTGATGATGTACTTTACTCTGGCACAGTCGGTGCAGCGTTTGAAGGACGTTTAATGAAACAGCCTGCGCTTGCGGTGTCTTTGGCAGGTTCTGAAGTCAGGTCGTATCAACATCCAGAGCAATATGCACGTGCAGCAGAGTGGGTACATGACTTTATTGCCAAAGGATTACCCATTTTACCACCACGTCATATTTTCAATATCAATATTCCAGACATTGAACATATTCAAGGTGCTCAAGTGACCTATCAAGGTCAACGCTTACAAAACAAACCGATCACCATACAGGTCGATGCGCGAGGACGTCAAGTCTTTTGGATCGGATTAACTGGAGAGTCTGTAGTCGATCCGAAAAAAAGCTTAATGGATATTCAATCAGATTTCTTTGCGCTGGCAAATGGTTATGTCAGTATTACACCGATTCAAATTGATGCAACCAACTACAGTATTTTGGATACATTGAAGGATCAAATTGCAGAAAAGAGCACTGATGTCGAGACAATGTTATAAGTTTGTGAAAAAGCAACGTTAATCAGTGAAACTCTGATTAATTTTGCTAATCTTAGGCGAAATTCAGTTTCAAATTTAGATTGTAGAGAGAGGAAATCATGCTTTTGGCTCGACGACAGAATGTTTTAACCCATAAGATGTCATTTAAAACGCTGTTTGCATCCCTTGCAGTTGTTTCTGTATTTGCAATCACGGGCTGTGCTTCTAAGCCACAAATTAACAATTCTGCACGTTATGCAAAAGCGCCTGATTTCTATACTGTACGTTCGGGTGATACTTTAAGTGGTATCGCCAATCGTTATGGTTTGAGCTATATCAGTGTCGCGGAAATGAATGATATTGCTCCGCCATATCGAATTTATGTCAATCAATCGATTCGTCTTAAACAAAGTGGTAATCGCAATCGCACAACGGCTGTGAAACCTTTGGCAGCTCAAGACTCACAAATCAAACGTCAGAATGTTCAATTGCCAAATACTCAGACTACGCCAACGCCTGTGACAGCACCAACGACTACGACGACTCGTACAGTTACACCTGCAACACCAGTGAGCCCCTCATCAAATTCCTCTTCATTAAAATGGGTGAAACCATCGAATGGTGTCGTTTTAGAAAACTTTAACAATGCAGCGAATGTGAAGGGGATTCGTTTTGGTGGGAACGTCGGTGACCCAGTGATGGCTGCTGCAAATGGTCAAGTGGTGTATGCGGCTGATGGCTTAAAAGAATACGGTAATTTAGTCCTTGTAAAACATATGGATGGCTATATTTCAGCGTATGCACATAATAGTAAGATGCTTGTGAAAAGTGGTCAAAATGTGGTTGCTGGACAAAAAATAGCAGAAATGGGCTCGAGTGGTACAAATCGCACCATGCTTGAATTTCAAATTCGTTTAGATGGTAAGCCTATAAATCCAGCAAATATTTTACCAATCAATTAAGATAGTTGATGCAAACTTAAAAATTCTTCGTATAATACAATGAGTTGCTTTCATATTTAAAATGTGAAGCATCTCATAATTTCAGAGGGAAATTTATGTTAGATCAACTTAGATCAATGGGTGTATTTGCATGTGTTGTTGAAAAAAGCTCGTTTAGTGGTGCCGCTCGTGATTTAGGTATTACTACAAGTGCTGTAAGTCAGCAGATACGATCCCTAGAACAAGAAATGGAAGTCACACTTCTACATCGTTCTACAAGACGATTAAGTTTGACAGAAGCGGGTCAAGCTTTTTTTTACAGTTGCCAAGAAATGCTTGCTGCGGCTGAGCGTGGCAAGATTAGAATTAATGAATTAAGAGATGATTTGGTTGGGGACCTACGCATTGCGACTACGCCTGAGCTGGGTGCTACGCATTTAGTTCCAGCATTGTCACATTGGATTTCGGCACATCGTGGACTTACGGTTCATTTTGAAGCTGAGAATCAATTTATTGATTTAATTCAAGAGCGAATTGATATCGCTATTCGCATGTGTTCAAAACTTGAAGAATCAAATAATTTATTGATTACGCCATTGGCACGTGTAGATCAGGTGTTGGTGGCTTCACCAAGCTATTTGAATCAGAATTTACCGATCTCAAAACCTGAAGATTTATCCAATCATGATTTAATTCCGATTAACATCATGAAAAACTATCAAAATTTTAGTTTTGAACATGGTTCTACAGGCGAAACGGTTGATTTAGAAATGAAACATCGTTTGCAAACCAACAATGTTTTCGTGGCTAAATCATTGTGTCAAAGTGGTCATGGCATTGCGCGTTTACTGTATTTGGATGTGCAAAAAGAGTTAGTGAACGGCACGTTGGTTGAAGTATTACCTGAATGGAAATTGCCGACGTATACGTTGAATGCAATGACTTTGAAGCGTGAACAACAACCAATGAAAATCCATCGTTGTTTAGATGCTTTAAAACAGTATTTTGGACAATTGCCTGGCGGTCGTATCTTTCAAGAAGCTTCTTAATAACAAGAAGACTCTCAATAAATGGTAGACCTACTTAGATCGTTGAATATATATAATTTATATTCAGCGCATAAAAAAGCCGCATCATGCGGCTTTTTTATATCTCTAAATCACATTGGAATAATCTAAAGAATTAACTTAAAAAGTTTTTGACTGCAGGCACTAAGCGTTTTAATAAATCATCCGCTTGTTCATGCGTCATATTTAATGCTGGAAGTAGACGAACAACATTGCCTGCTGTCACATTGATAATTAAATTGTGTTCAGTGCGAGCAATATCAACCAACTCACCGCATGCTTTTGGTAATTCAATTCCAATCATCATGCCAAAACCACGAACGATGACATTTTGCTCTTCAAGTTGGGTACGTAAACTCTCTACTAAATATTGCCCAATTTTTGCAGCATTCGCGACGATATTTTCTTTTTGCATCAGATCAATAATGGTATACACCACACGAGAACCGAGTGCTGTGCCACTGTATGTAGAACCATGATTACCCGCAGTCAAAATGCCCACACCTTTCCCTTGAGTCATCACTGCGCCAATCGGGAAACCATTGCCTAGACCTTTGGCAGTGGTCATCACATCTGGAATGATATTGGTGTGTTGATAGGCAAAATATTTACCAGTACGACCATTACCGGTTTGCACTTCATCCAGCATCATGAGCCAGTTATGCTGATTGCAAATTTGGCGAATCTCTTCCAAATAACTAAAGCCTTGAGGTGCAGTATTCACGCCGCCTTCACCTTGGATCGGTTCGACTAAAATCGCCACGATATCAGGATGGTTTATCGCCGCTTCTTCAATCGCTTGGATATCACCAAAAGGGACACGAATGAAGCCTTCAACCAATGGTCCAAAACCTTCTTGAACTTTTTTATTGCCTGTTGCAGAAAGAGTTGCCAGGGTACGACCATGGAAAGAATGATCCGCAACAATAATTTTAGGGTGGCTTAAACCCTGCATATGTCCATATTTACGTGCAATTTTGATCGCACCTTCGTTAGACTCTGCACCACTATTAGAGAAGAAAATTTCTTCCATACCTGAAACTTTCGCCAGCTTTTGCGCTGCAGCCGTTTGCCAAGGCACTTCATAAATGTTACTGGTATGAATTAAAGTCGCTGCTTGTTCTGCAATCGCCTCAGCCAAAACAGGGTGAGCATGACCTAAACCGCAAACCGCGATACCTGTTAAGGCGTCCAGATATTCTGAACCATCTTCTGTATACAGATAAGAACCTCGACCGCGAACAAAGCTGATCGGTTGACGGCTGAATACAGGCATCAAATGAGTCGGTTGATCAGGTTGTATTGGCGCGAGAGTGATATTGTTCATGACAAACTCTTATCTGTGAAATGAAGGAAAAGTTAATCTAATCAAAATATGAAACAGATTAAAAGCCCAAATGTAAATTTAACTGGAAAAAATGTGCAAGACATACTCTTTAAGGTGGATTTAGGTATAATGCACGCAGATAAGTTGAGGATTTAATCAATGACTGAACAAGTGCGTGACACAGAAGCGTTAATTCGCGATCAAATTGCTAAACATGCAGTGCTTCTTTATATGAAAGGCACACCGCAATTCCCACAATGTGGTTTTTCTGCACGTGCAGTTGAAGCGTTGAGCCAAATTGGTCGTCCATTTGCTTATGTTAATATTTTGGAAAATCAAGATATTCGTGCAATATTGCCACAAATTGCAAATTGGCCGACATTCCCACAATTGTGGATCAATGGTGAGTTGATTGGTGGTAGCGATATCATGCTTGAAATGTTCCAAACGGGCGAATTAAAAACCCTCATTGAACAATACAGCGCAGCGCCTGAAGCATAATTCAGACGTGAATTGAAAAGCACCGATCAGGTGCTTTTTTTATACGTGTTTTTAATGAAGCAATAGCGAATGGTGATTGCTAATCAAAGTATGTGAAAAATCGTAGTTATCAAATTTAATGTGAAAAACCTGCTAATTCTTGCTTAACTCTATTGGGATTATTGCCGCTAATTTTATGGTCAAACAGTTGCATAACCGTTTCAGGTGAATAGAATTTATATTCATCAGGCATACTTTTCATATAGCGATGCTGAGCATAAACAAGACCAAGCAGAATGAAGATCATCAATGCAAATAAAAATAACCCAGAAGCATAATAAATCGTGGGCTGCTTCCATGTGGATTGCCAGATGAAGAAAATAGGAATAAGTAAGAGTGCAATGGGTTTAATCAGTTTATAAATACGAGGCTTGGTCGCTTGAGCAATCGTTTCAAGCGTGGAATCATCCCAATCAAAAAAGAAATTTAACTTGTTCAATATATGTTGTTGCTGTTGATTGAGCTGATGAAGACGTTTGTTCGCTTCTAGAACCATCAACATTTTATAAAGCGTTGTAATGTTTAACTTGTGAACATCATTTTCTTGTAAATGGTGCTTATTGTATTGGACGTATTTGAGTCCTGAAGTAAAAAAGGCTTGTATATCGTGTACATCTAAAATTTGATAATTGCCATGATGGTAATGCTGATAAAACTCAGCATCATGTTTAAAATATTCTCTTAAATTAATCAGTAAAGCTTCATCACTAAGATTAATGTGTTCGAGATCAATCGCTTCATTGATCAAATGATTTAAGTTATTCATAACGTACCATTATTCTTATTTGGGTTTTAGCGTTTAATTTAGGGCTAAGTTAAATTTAATTTTTTAAAATAAGTTCTGTTAGAGTCAAAAATTAACTCAATGATTTTTTGTTATTTAACCCGAATCGCGGATAAGAAATTGACTTGAAAAATAAGAGGACTAGAGCCATCAGTTGAGTTACCACACAAAACTCACAACTCTAGTCCTAATGTTTAATAGTACCGAATTATTCAGCGTAATTGATGATTTCTTTCTCAAATTTGAAGCAACC
>NZ_JCAKMZ010000054.1:0-8731 GCF_059515865.1 Acinetobacter sp. CY73
TAACACTACGCCATAATCGTTCAATCATGACATTATCAACCCAACGACCTTTACCATCCATGCTGATTTGAATGTCATTTGATTTCAACACGTCAATAAATGCATCACTGGTAAATTGACTGCCTTGGTCTGTATTAAATATTTCAGGTGGGCCATATTTTTCAATCGCTTCATTTAAAGCCGCAATACAAAAATCCACCTCCATACTAATCGATACCCTATGCGCAAGTACCTTGCGGCTATGCCAATCAATCACAGCACATAAGTAGACGAAGCCTTTTGCCATAGGGATATACGTTATATCCGTTGACCACACTTGATTACTGCGCTGAATAGCCAATCCTTTGAGCAGATATGGATATTTACGGTGAGCTTGAGTAGCCTGGCTTAAATTTGGTTTACAATATAACGCCTGAATACCCATTTTCTTCATTAAAGTACTTGTATGACGTCGTCCTATATGATGCCCTTGACGATTCAACAAATCACGCATCATACGACTGCCTGCAAAAGGATATTGCATATGTAATTCATCAATACATCGCATCAGCTTCAAATCTGATGAGCTAACAGGTTTTGGGCGATAATAATAACAACCACGAGAGACCTTCAGTAACTTAGCTTGTTTAGATACTGAAATCTGAAGTGAGTGATCGATTAACTTTTGTGGTTGAAGCGGCCCAGTTTCTTCAACACACCTTCTAAAAAATCAATTTCTAATGCCTGCTCACCGATTTTTGCATGTAACTTTTTAAGATCAATGGGCGGTTCTGCTGGAGCTTTTGATTGATCGAAGGCTTGCGAGGAAGCTGAGATCAATTGATTTTTCCAGTCGATAATTTGGTTTTGATGAACATCAAATTCAGCACTCAATTCAGCAAGTGTTTTTTCTGCTTTAATCGCAGCAAGCGCTACCTTAGCTTTAAAGTCGTTTGAATGATTTCTTCTTGGTCTACGTGCCATAAAATACTCCATATATTGATGTTTATAACATCATTTGAGGAGCAGAATATCACTTATAGGAGTTGTTCAAATTTCCCGATCCATCTCTATTTAATCTATATTTTTGAACTCTATCTGTAGAATTATAATTATAATTATAAAGCTGCAAACACAGTATTAATTCTCAAAATATTTAAATAAGTGACTATACAGCACAGATTTTAAAGCAAGTGTATTTGCTATCACGTTGTTTTTGATGATATATTTTAGTGAATAAATAAGAAATAGCAGGCATTATAATCATGGAGCTTTTAGACTCTTCGATTTTTGATTTATCCCCCATTCCAATGTGGCTTGAAGATTTCAGTGAAGTCAAAAAACAGCTGGATCTCTGGAAAGCCGAGGGTATCCAAGATTTAAAAACGTTTTTAGAAGAAGATCAATCTCGTATTGCTTATTGCGCTCACCTGATTAAAATTCTACGTGTCAATCAGAAGACTTTAGATCTTTTTGAAGCTAGAAATCTGAAACATCTCACGCAAAATTTGAGTGTGATTTTTCAGCAAGATATGTTTCAATCTCACCTATTTGAATTAATACAAATATGGGAAGGTAACCAAGAATTTAACAGCACCGCCACCAATTATTCAATTTCAGGTCGTCGTCTAGATATTAAATTACGTGCTGTTGTGCTTCCCGGTTCTGAAGAAACTTTAGATCGCGTTCTGATTACAACAGAAGATATTACTGATTATTTAAATGCTAGTCGCTTAGAAGAAAAAAATAGACGACTCGCAGAAGCCCGTTTTAACTATTCACCAACATCGCTGTGGGTCGAAGATTTTAGCCGCGTTAAATTGCGTATGGATCATCTCCGTCGCATCGGTATTGAAGACTTCCGTACCTTTCTTGATGTTCATCAAGATTTTGTACAGCAGTGCATTGAAGACATTATTCTTTTAGATGTCAACCAAGCCACTTTAGATCTGTTTAAAGCCAACGATAAAAATTCGATGTTCAAAAGCTTAAATAAAGTATTTAGCAAAGAAATGCATCATACGTTTAAAGAACAGCTCATTGAACTGTGGAATGGTAAAATTCATCATAGTCGTGAGGCAGTAAATTACGCACTTGATGGTACTGTTCGCAACGTCTTGCTTCAGTTTACTGTGTTCCCTGGTTATGAACACGATTGGAGTTTGGTTCAACTGGCATTGACCGATATTACAGCGCGTAAAAAAGCAGAAAATTACCTTGAATATTTAGGTAAGCACGATGTATTGACCAAATTGTGTAATCGCTCATTTTTCACCGAAGAACTCCATCGCCTAGAAAGGGCACTTGTGCGACCAGTATCTGCGATCTTTATTGATATGAATGGTTTAAAAGAAACCAATGATACCTATGGTCACGATGCAGGTGATGAAATTTTACGTCGAATGGGAAACATTTTAGAGCGTACCATCAACAATACGAGCTTCACTGCATCTCGCATTGGGGGTGATGAATTTGTCGTGCTTATGCAAGGTGCGAATGAGACTACCGTACAATCTACTTTAATGACTATTCAAGAATTATTGAATATTGATAACCAATATTACTCGGCGCATCCTATTAGTCTATCCATGGGTTATGCATCTACTATAGATGATGAGCCAATTGACTGCATGCTGAAACGAGCGGATCAAGCGATGTATAAACAAAAAAATGATTATTATGCATATCTTAGAGCTGAAAATAATTGCAGTGAATAGTTATTTTTTTAATTTGATTTCAAAAAAACTTCACAAGACAAGCTTTATGCTTGTCTTTTTTATAAGCGCTACATCTTTCACCTTATTGCATAGTAAGACTATGAAAGTGGTTCATCATTTTAATGATCCACTTATATTATTTAAAAATTGAAATTTATTTCATTTAGCAATATTTCCTGAAAGCTTTTCATAAAAAATTCATCGAATTGTTTAACAATTCACAATTCTAATTCGCTTAAAAAGTGTGATCATAATCACACTTTTATTACTATAACTCAATAATAAAAGTTTAAAAAATCTTCCTTGTTAAGAGATAATTAAAAATGGCCTTATTTAAATCGTTGGATTATTTACCCAACTTCAAGTTCAGCTCAGTACTTTCTATTCCAGCTCAGTTAGTGGGTAATGGTTTAGTGACTGTAGCCAATACTGTAAATACAGTACTTGATGTGGTTTCTCCCCTTGGTCTTGCAGGTAATGCTTTATTGGGTAAACCCTTTGAAGCAGTTCACGAATTGGGTGATAAAATTGTAGATGCGGTAACATCAACCGTTAGTGGTGTCGGTTCAGCTCTAGGTTCAACAGTCGAAGCTAAAGATACACATCATAAAAATGAATGGGTCGATCAAGAGCTAACTCTCGATAATATCCTGAAAGTTCCAGGTGATTTGGTTGGCAATGTCGTCATTGGTGCGACAAATATTGTGAATGATGTTCTGGATGCTGCTGCACCTGTCGCAATTCTAGGTAATAACATTATTCCTGGATTTGAACCTGTTCATAAAGCTGGCGATACTCTTATTGATGCTGTTTCAGATGGTTTAAATAAATTAGGTCAAGCTATAGGTGGAACGGTTCAACCTAATGATACACATTATGATAATGAATGGACTGATGCTCAGCCTGGCTTAGTTACCGGTCTTATTGATAATGTTCTAGATAAAGTGTCTGGTGGTGTTCAAGATTCTCCTATTTTCAACTATCTACCAGATTTCAAAGCAAGTTCAGTGCTTTCTATCCCAGCTCAGTTAGTGGGTAATGGTTTAGTGACTGTTGCTAATACTTTAAATACAGTACTTGATGTGGTTTCTCCCCTTGGTCTTGCAGGTAATGCTTTATTGGGTAAACCTTTTGAAGCAGTTCACGAATTGGGTGATAAAATTGTAGATGCTGTAACATCAACCGTTAGTGGTGTCGGTTCAGCTCTAGGTTCAACAGTAGAAGTTAAAGATACACATCATAAAAATGAATGGGTTGATCAAGAATTAACTTTAGATAGCTTATTGAATGTTCCAAGTGAATTAATTGGTAATGCGATTATTGGTACTAGTAACGTTGTAAATGATGTTTTCGATGCTGCTTCACCGCTTGGGCTTGCTGGTAATCAGCTAATTCCTGGTTTTGAAATTGCGCATAAAACTGGTGATACAATCATCGATAAAATTTCAGATATTTTAACAACTGTGGGCCAAGGGATCGGTGGAACAGTTCCTGTTAATCCAACGCATTACGATAATGAATGGCCTACTGGCTCTGTTCAGCCTATCTTTCCTACATGGCCTTTAGTTCCAAATAATCCAAATCAATCAAGCTCAAATGGAAAACCAAGCTCAGTTGATATATTGGGTCAAAAAAGTTATTTGGTGAGTGAAGCAACGTTCCGCCAAGTTCAAGAACTTTATAAAAAGTTCTCAGAAGCACCTTCGCTTAAGGTAAGTAACTTATGGCGTCCAATCTATACAGCAATCAAAGATGATTTAGCTTCAAATGATGCAGTCGATCAAGGAACTAAAAACTGGCTTAAAGTGGCTGAAGCTGTTGCAACTGCTGATCCTAAGAGTTTGTTATATCAGTATGTACGCTTAGGCACTGAGAAATCATTAGCAGAGAAAGGTATTAAATTTACTAATGAAGATTTCTATCAAGCATCGAATGTTTTGATTAAAACATTAGCTGATAATTTCTTGAATGGTGTTAAAGATGCAGAGGGCAACCAAGTTGTTCCAGTGGGTTACTTACCAAGCTCTGACGGTAAATATGGTCTAGTCCACATGGATGCGACTCAAGCACTTAACAACCTTGGTGGTACTTTAAGTGATTGGACAGGCATTACTCCTGCAAGTATTTTAGACCACTATCTCGGTGTAGACACATCTGAACTCAATGGTGGAGCAAGTCGCCCATTCTCATGGTACGTCGAGTTACTTGGGGATGTAGTGAAAGCAAATCTTAAAGGTGGGGCAAGTCTATTGGATGTCGTGGGGCAAATTACTACCGAAGGCTTGAACTTTGTAGGTCAGTACATTAATGGTGAACTGTTGCAAAATGGCTTCTCTTCCAAAGACCAATTGGTTAACACATTGACTCAAATTGCTTATGCATATGCAGGTGATCTAGCTGGAAGCGTTGCAGTTGCGACCAACATCCTGAATCCTAATACCAATATCATCAGCACTATCAATCCATTTGGTACAACATTGAATGGCAAAGCTGGCAATGATGTGATCAAAGGCGGTGTAGGTAACGATAAGCTTTATGGTGTTAAAGGCGATGACTTGCTATTTGGTGGTTGGGGCAACGACATATTAGATGGTGGTGAAGGCATCAATGTACTTGTGGGTGGTCGTGGTAACGATACGTATCACGTAAAATCAAATAATGACTTCGTTCTTGAACACGCCAATGAAGGTACTGATACCGTTTTCAGTTCTGCATCTAACTTTAGCTTAACCAAAAATGTTGAAAACTTAACACTTCAAGGCAATAGCAATATTAACGGTACTGGTAATGCAGACGATAATATTATTAAAGGTAACCTTGGAAATAATAGTCTATTTGGTGGTGCAGGTAACGATACACTTGAGGCGAATGGCGGTCTAATCAACATCTTGAATGGTGGTACTGGTAATGACCAACTTAAAGGTGGTTTAGGCAATGAAACTTATGAATTTGAACTCGGTTTCGGTGTTGACACGATCTATGAAAAAGGCGGTAACGACACCATTCTGTTTGGCAAAGGTATCAATGTAAATGATTTACTTGTGAACAGCTCTGGTAAAGATTTAGTCCTTCAACTGCAAAATGGTCAAGACAAAATCACCATCAAAGACTGGGCTGCAAGTGACAAACATAAAGTTGAAACTATTGAGTTCTACACAGGTGAGCGTTACGATCTAACGGATCTAGATCAAAAGCTTAACTTCATCTAATCAAATCAAATTTTTAAATAAAAAAATAGGTGCTTGATGCACCTATTTTTTTTCTTAAACAGAAGAAAAATTAACGCTTACCAAAAGAACGACGTGTACCACGTGGTGGCATCCAAGTACGATCCGCATAAGGTTGTGGCTTTGGACGTAAATCTTCAACTTCTTCATCCGCAGCTTTAGCATCATTTACTTGCTTTACTGGGAAAGGTAATTTCACGACTGGCTTTTTTGGGGAAGGGTTTTGCGTGCTCATTGCTATAACTCAATTCAATCTAAGCTTATTGTACGGAAAAAACAGTTTTTTTGCGAGTCACCTTGTATTTGGCTAATCATTCAACGATAAAACATTTATTTAATATTTTTATTTTATTTTTTAGCAATAAGATGTGAATTGATAAGACCTACTAGCAAAATTTAAGCTAAGATAGTGTGCTTTTTTATTTTTTAATCCCTATAAGAAGGAATAATGCCGTGGACGTACGTCTCTCTGATCGTGTTAATGCCATCAAACCGTCCCCTACACTTGCTGTAACCAATAAAGCTGCTGAACTCAAAGCAGCTGGCAAAAATGTCATTGGTCTTGGCGCAGGTGAACCGGATTTCGATACTCCGCAACACATCAAAGATGCAGCAATTGCAGCAATTAACAATGGTTTTACCAAATATACAGCTGTAGACGGTACGCCAAGTCTTAAAAAAGCAATCATTGCTAAGTTCAAGCGTGACAATAACCTTGACTATGCAGCTAACCAAATTTTGGTTTCTTGTGGTGGTAAACAATCATTCTTCAACCTTGCTTTAGCATTGTTGAACAAAGGCGATGAAGTCATTATCCCTGCTCCTTTCTGGGTAAGCTACCCAGATATGGTGATCATCGCTGAAGGCGTTCCTGTCATTGTAAAATGTGGTGAAGAACAACGTTTCAAGATCACACCTGCTCAATTAGAAGCAGCAATTACTGACAAAACGCGTTTAGTTGTTTTAAACAGCCCTTCTAACCCTACAGGTATGATCTACACCAAAGCTGAGCTTGAAGCTTTGGCTGAAGTTCTTCGTAAATACCCAGAAGTGTATATCGCATCTGACGATATGTACGAACCAATCCGTTGGGATGATGAGTTCTACAACATTGCAACGGTAGCTCCAGACCTTTATGACCGCACAATCGTTCTGAACGGTGTGTCTAAAGCATATGCAATGACTGGCTGGCGTATTGGCTATGCAGCAGGTCCTGCTAAGCTTATTGGCGCAATGAAAAAAATCCAATCTCAATCGACTTCAAACCCAACGTCTATTTCTCAAGTTGCCGCTGAAGCTGCATTGAATGGTCCTCAAGATGTTCTTGAGCCTATGATTGAAGCATTCAAACGTCGTCATGACCTCGTTGTGAATGGTTTGAATGAAATCAACGGTATCTCTTGCTTACCTGCTGATGGTGCATTCTATGCATACGCAAACATCCGCCCGCTTATTCGTGCTAAAGGCTTAAAGTCTTGCACTGAATTCTCTGAATGGTTATTGGAAGAAACGGGTGTTGCCGTTGTTCCGGGTGATGCATTCGGTTTAGGTGGTTTCATGCGTATTTCTTATGCAACTGCTGACGAAGTTCTTGTAGATGCCCTTGCTCGTATTAAGAAAGCTGCTGATTCAATTGAAGGCGTTGATGCTGCAATTGCATCTATTGCTGCTGAAAAATAATCTGAAATTTTCCGGATAAAATAAAACCCGCACAAGTTGCGGGTTTTTTAATTCAAAATTTATAAATCATATATCCCCCAATATACTTGGGTTTTGTTTGAACAAAAAAATCCTTCTAATTGGCTTAGCGCAACAAATTGATCTAATAAGCTTTTTGATCCACAAACAAAGCTACAGTGACTATCCCAATGTGTTGTTACAAGTAAAGTATTATTATCAAAATAATAACTCCCTCGCTCAATGCTCAGATTATTCACGATTGTTTCAATGTCTCTCACTTTAGGAATTTCGAGACAAAACTCGTCGATCAACCACATCTGATTAATAGCAAGTCTATGAATACTGCTAAAAATCTTTTTAAAAACAAATGGTGAAATTAGACCTGTTGACTCTGGTGAAATAATTTTTTGATCAAAAAAGAGTTTTCTGATTTTTTCTGCAAGCAAAGGAGCTTCCAGGTCTTTTTTTAATCCCCCTATGGAGGTTCTCAAGCCAATATCTATTTCACTTAAGTTATTAAATTTCGCAATTTCTAAAATATCCTTCCATAATATCGTATTGCAATGTTTAAGTAACTCCGTATCGCTAGGCCAACTCTCGTCGTTTATCTCATTGAAATCAATGATAGTACTATATTAAAAAGGATGAAGAACTACATATACAGCCTCATAAACCCCTTTATAGAAATCTAAAATGCAACCATCATTTGGACATTTTCTAAATTTATTATCCATTTAAATCATTTATTTAATTAACCCGAATCGCGGATAAGAAATTGACTTGAAAAATAAGAGGACTAGAGCCATCAGTTGAGTTACCACACAAAACTCACAACTCTAGTCCTAATGTTTAATAGTACCGAATTATTCAGCGTAATTGATGATTTCTTTCTCAAATTTGAAGCAACCTATTGGAATTTTCTTAAGCAAAGTAATCGTTCCTTAAGAATCAGAACTGCTCATTTAACCATTTCAGAAATCTGTTTTATCGCTATTTGGTACAAATGTTCTCATTTCACTAATTTCAAAGCCTTTTTCACATGGTTGAAACAGGATAAAAATCATTTATTTAAAAGCTTACCCTGTTACCAACGGATGATTCATCTGATCAATAGGCATCAATTAGCTC
>NZ_JCAKMZ010000055.1:0-8429 GCF_059515865.1 Acinetobacter sp. CY73
CGGAGTATTTTTCTGTGTTGGTTGGAGTATTTGTTAAAGGACTTACAGGAAAAGGATATTCAGACTAAAAATTATTTGCTGATTCTCGATAATGCCTCAATTCATAAAGGTCAAGCGATTGATGATTTAGCAGCAAAATATAAGACAAGAATCGTTTATCTACCTGCGTATAGTCCCGACCTCAATCCTATTGAAAAAGCATGGTCTGTCTTAAAAAGTAAAGTCAGGCACATCATTGCTCAGAACAATAAAACCATTCAGGAAGCTCTGGATATCGTATTTAAGATGATGTAGCTTATGTTTCATATTTGGCTATAACCATATTCTGTGATCTGACCGTTATTATCACTTTGTATCAGTCGGTTCAGATTGTCCCAACTCAGTTTAAGGCTGTGATTGCCTTGTCTGGCCTCAATCACATTTCCTTGTGCATCGTAGCTGTAGCGCTTGCCTTGGTAGTCTTGGACTAGGTTGTTTTTGATTTAGCTGGCTTGGGTCGCAATCGGGTCGATCAGGTTGCCTGCGGGGTCAAAGCTAAAGGTTTCGGTGTGTTGTGGACTTTATGTTTTGATTATGCGTCCAATCGGGTTATATTAATAGTTCATTGATTATTGGTTGATCATCTATTTGTGTGAGCAAATGTTTTACTTCTTAAGAGCTGCATTCGATCAATGCTACATACAAACATAAGTATAAGATGATAAATATCTCATTTTTTTAATTTAATTCTAATGAATTCAATATAAATTTTTCCGAGTAATCTGAATATTCAATTAACTTCCAGTTACCTTCAGTGGTCTTGAACAATTTAATTAATGTATCTTTTTTTGAAGGAAGTTTTATATAATCAATTTTATTAGTTTGATCTTGATAATTAATACCTATTCGCTCACCATTTTCAACATTGATACTCACAGCATTAAGTTTTCCATTCTTATCAGCTAACATAATTCTAGAGTTATTATTTTTAAGATAAAGAACATCTACTCCAATATGTTTTAAATCATCATCTTTTGTGATTTCCCAATTATTGGCCAAAATACTATTACATCCGACCATTAAAACTATAACCAGAGATATCTTTTTTTTCATTTTAGCTCTACAGATTTTAAAACTTTTTTCTCAGACCCATCAGCATATTCTGTTAAAACCCAGTTACCCTTAGAGTTTCTGTGTAGTTTTAAATAAGAACGTTCATAACTTCCAGACGAAAACCAGTGCGATACTTTTATGTAATCAATTAGGTTTGAATTTTTTTTAAATTGGATTCCTGCATATTCACCTTTATCAGTAGATACTGAAACAGCTGACAATTTTCCATTAGTCTCTGAAACACTAGTCTCTGACAAGTCCTTAGTATTTTTTAACTCAACAATAAATACACCAAGATCATTTAGCTCTTTATTTTCTCCTATATTCCAATGAGCTACTTTATAGTCATTTTGAGCAAGTGCACACCCTGTAAATACAAACACTAAAAAAAAACCTATTATATAAAATTTCATAATTTCATCCTAACGAGAATTAAATTCATTTAACTTTTTCCAAGCTTCATTCAAATTTTTCACCTTTAATCGTTGTAATTCTAGGTAATCCTCCTCACTGCATTTGCCTGATGCATAACATTTGTTTACTGCTAGAACAAACCCACCGTATGCAACACCACCAGCAGTATCCGTATTTAAAACACTAGTCCCCATTCCAACCACAGTACCCATACCTCTCGCAGCAGCACCTAGACCACCTGTTTGTGTGCTTCCACCTGAGATTACCCCAGCTACTTTGGCATTTTTGTCTATAAGTTGATACTGTGATCCTATTATCTGATTTTTCCCAGGTTCACCAACTACACTAATATTACCAGCGTTATTTAAAAGATGTGTATTTACGAAATTTACTGTTTTATCAATCAATCCTTCATCTGAAGATCTGCTATTATTGGTAACCTCACAACAGTTTTGGTTTGCCGCTGCTATATCTCTTTTTTTTCTTTCAATTGATTCGGCATCATATTTCGCTCGCTCAACTTTTCTTTTCTCTTCGTTGGCTGCATCAATTGCTGGTTTATCCAAATAATCCTGCCCAGCCTTGTTCCGCCCCCTTACCGCTAAGCTCTTTTGTTGTGCTTCATAAGCTTTTTGAGCACTATTGGTAAATTGAGTGGTACCATTTTCATCAACCCATGTAAACATCTTTTTATTCAACCCCAACGGATCCACCCACTGATTCGGATCACTCACATAAGCCACTACTTGGCGTGTACTACGGCAGAGTGCAATCCAAGTCCAAACCTTATGGCGACGGGTTTTTACGAAACTCCATAACTCATCAAGCTCAAGAACATCTGTTGGATGAGCATCAAGTAATTCGTCACTCAGTTTCCTGCTGTTTACTTTTTTTTATCCAGCCCATCAGTGTTTCAGGTGCAATACCGAATAGACGCTGCATGCCTCTCAAACTGCCTCTTTCAAGATAGGTACTGATAATGAGTTCTTTCTGTTCTTCGGTATATTTAATTTTGGATTTGAGTACACTAGAGCGCCCACAATCTTTACATCTGAACTGTGCATTTCCACTTTTGTTGTGACCATTCTTATGGATATTGGGTGATTGGCAACGGGTGCAGACATAAGTTGTCGTTTCTATGATCATGTTAAAGGTCTATTGCTCAGACATTTTCACGTCTATTCTAAATTAAAACACGTTGTTTTTGTACACTACCAAATATTTATGCAACAATAAAAATAGCTCTAATCTTCTGCAATTTTGAATATCTTTGCGGCTAAGATAATTGAAGTCAACATTGCAATTATTTTGAAAGAAAAATAAAATAAAAAATCTTCTCCTAGTTTACCATTCATCCATATTTCTAAATCATCAATAATCCATGTATGTGTTGAAAAGTAATAGTATCTAAAAAAATAACATAATAAAAATAAAATAACTACGATTTTTAATTTATGATTATGTAAAAAATTATAAACCAAAAATAAAATTATTAAAAATGGTAAATATATAACAAGATAAAAGAGATAAAAATTAAAAAAATTCCCTATTGTTATCCATGGCCAATTATATCTAATTATATTCATAAGAATAACTTCAGATATTGATATAAATAAACAAAACACAGTATATATTTTAAAACTATAGAGCATAGTTACTATTTCATCCTATCACATATATTTTTATCAACTGTAGACCATAATATATCAGCAGTATTAACGTTTAACCATTCTAAATCTCCCACTCCCTCGCCAGTTGTAATAATATATACGTTATCATTATCGTACTTAATTTGCCTTTTAACTGTGCCTGGATAAAGCATATGTTGTCCAGATAATGTAACATTAACAATCGTATTGGTCTGTGGATACACTTCTGTCCTTACCGTAGCAATTCCAGGTATTGCACTTATTTGTTCATCAACAATTGGTTTACCTGAAGCGAAAGGGGTTGGATACATCAACAATCCTTTCCAAGCTTCTGCAGGCGTACATTTATTATTTCTTTTACAAGATGTTACTACTGTATATTTATGGTAATCATTATCTTTAGGATCAAAAATAGGTACCCCATCCTTATCCTGTCCTAAAACTCCTTTTTGATCAGCATTGAATAAATTTAAATTTGTAATTTTGTTTATGGATTGATTAACTCCATAATTTGCAGCTGAAATGTTAATACCTTTTCCAAGCAAACTTACTTCAGTTTTATTGTATTCATCATCTTTCGGTTCTTCAGTTGGTTTAAAAGTAATTAACCCCAACGGATCTATCCACTGATTTGGGTCACTGACATAAGCCGAATTATTCAATCCACCTTGCAAACCAATCGGATCTTTAGAGATATATCGTCCACTATGCGGCTCATAATATCTGTAGCGGTTATAGTGTAATCCGGTTTCCTCATCATAATACTGCCCTTGGAAGCGGATATTGGTATGCTCCAATACTTGGTCTTGATGCTGTGCTTTCACCTGTTGGGTCTTGCCCCATGTATTAAGTTCTATTTCCCAAATACATTCGCCCTTTTCATTACTCAGGGTTTGTGGTGTACCCACCTGATCACAATGATAAAAGGCAACCCGCTCTAACTCGGCTTTGTTCTTGCGGGTGTCTGTGCTCCAGACTGGATCTCGATGGATCGAATACGGCTCGGTTTTATATTGGCTGTAGTCTGGGGTTTTGATCAGTTGAATAAACTGGCGATACCCTGTTTGCAGTACAGGTACAAAGCTATTCGGTTCATAGATATAGTGTTTGGTGTAGTCCTGATTATTTTGTTGGTTCTCTTCTCTGTTTTGACTTCGATTTTTTGTTTGTAGATCTAGTCCTGAGGTTTTTGACTCCCACACCATCAGGTCGCCATCCCATCCAAACAAGGTCAGGCTGTCTTTGCCATATTGGTCTTGGCTTTTCTTATACAGGCGTCGTCCAAACACATCATAACCATATTCTGTGATCTGACCATTGTGGTCGCTTTGTATCAGTCGATTCAGGTTGTCCCACTTAAGTTTAAGGCTGTGATTGCCTTGTTTTGCCTCAACCACGTTGCCTTGTGCATCGTAGCTGTAGCGTTTGCCTTGGTAGTCTTGCACCAAGTTGTTTTTGATTTGACTGGCTTGGGTCGCTATCGGATCGATCAGGTTGCCTGCGGGGTCAAAGCTAAAGGTTTCGGTGTGACTTGGACTTTGTGTTTTGATCAAGCGTCCAATTGGATCGTATTGGTAGCTGAGTTTGCCTAGGCGGGTGTCTTCGACTTGGCTAAGGAGGTAGTTTTTGTCGTAATGGTAGTCACGCTGCGCTTGATGTTGTTTGTTGCCTTGTTGAATCAGCTCTGCGGTTTCTTGTTCGGGCTGAATCGTTTGTGAGATCAGTAAGCCAACATCGTTGTATTGGTTTGTTTGAATTAAACCATTGGCCAAATAGCGTTCGGTTTCTCGGTGCAGATCATCGCGTTTAAAGCCCACCATGTCTTTTTGATTCAGTGCAATCCCGTAGACATGGCCTGAACCATAACTCAGATGGGTGATTTCTTGTCCATCCGGGCGGATGGTTTTAATTAAATTGCCCAGTTCATCGTAGTGATAGCGCAGTACTGCGGTCATATCCTCAAAATGCGGAATCTTATAGTGCTGGTGTTCTCGGATCAGTTGTCCAATTTCATTGCGGTAGAAATCAATTTGACTGTTTTCGTTGACAGTACGACTCAGTTGTCCATTCAGGTTGTATTCAAAGGTCTCGGTTTGAGTTTTGCGGGTCTCGAGATGGGTATAGCTTTTTTCGGCAATCATTCCATCTTCATGGTAGCCAAATTGGGTAATGACTTGAGCTTGTTTGATTTGGAACAGGCGTCCACTTTCAGCATAGGCATAATGTTTTTCTTCGCCATCAAAGGCTTGTTCTCTTATCAGTTGTCCCATGCTGTTGTAATCGAACAGGTACTCTGCATGGTTTTGGTTGATCAGCTTTTGAATGCGGCCTTGTTTATCCCATTGGTAGCCAATCTGGTGTTTGTTGGCATCTATGCGTTGTTGCAGTAGCCCGGTTTGGTTGTAGCTGTAGAGGGTGGCTTTGCCTGCGGTATCGATGTGTTTGAGCAAGCGTCCTTCTTGATCATGCTCAAAGTGTTCTTTTAAACCATCGGGGTAGATGATTGTTTTAAGCTGTCCTTTATCTATGCCTTGGTCGCTATAAAGGTATTGCACGGCTTGGGCTGTGGCATCTTGTTGTTGTAAGAGTGTGCCTGTTTCGTCATATTCCCATGCGCTTTCTTTGCCGGAGCAATCGCTGTAGGACAGCATTTGCCCCAGATCATTGTACTGAATGCTCTTTTTACCGCCTTTAGCATCAATCACCTCAACCACTTGTCCTTGGGCATTGTATTTATAGGTCGTGGTATGTCCTAGTGGATTGATTTCTTTGCTGACATTGCCATCAGCATCGTATTCTTTTTTCCAGATATTGCCTTCGGGATCTTTGGTTTCAATCAGATTGCCTTTTTCATCATAGGCAAAGCGGATCACCCCACCATTGGGTTGTACGATTTTAGTCAGTTGTCCTGCTTCATTGTATTCTTGTTGGGTTTCGCGTCCTTCAAAGTCGATTTGTCGGGTGATGCGTTTGTATTGGTCGCGGGAATACCAGGATTCGCGTCCATCCGATAAACGGGTGCGATAGGTAAAGCCTTCAAGGTCAAAGTAGTAGTAGGTCGGATTGTCATAGGCATCATACACCGCCACTTGGCGTAGGCGCGGATGCCATTTCAGTTTGGTGTGGAAGCTCCCATCATCCGCCCATTCCTCAATCGCTTTGGCATTCGCTGCAGGGGATTCGTAACGGATATTTTGTCCACGTCCTGTGCGGTCGGTATAGCGGGTCAGTTGGTGGGCAGTGTTATAAGCATAGCTACGCAAATGTCCATTTTGATCATAGGCTTTGATCAGATTACCGTGTTGATCATAGTCATAGCGTGCCAGTGGCGCGACTTGTTCATCCACAAAGATCGCAATCATCTTCGCTTGGGGGTTGTAGGCGAATTTTAAGCTCTGCTGTGCTTTTTTAAGTTGAAAATCGACTTGCTTCAGAAAGGCCTGTCCATTGACCAGCAAATAATCCAGTTTCACCTGTTCATTGCTACTTGGATTCTCCTCTAAAACCAGATGGTAGTGCCCACCTTCTACAAATTGATGAAAATTAGAATTCCACTCTCCTTCAAAATTTAAGGCTAGGTCACCATTTTCTAGCGGGGCAACCACAATCCCTTCAAAAGGTACCTCGTAGACTTGTTCAGTGATACTGGCTGGTAATCGATGTTTACGTCCATTGCTGTCAATGAACAAATAGCCAAATTCAGTCGCTTCAATCCGATTGGAAAAGGGCATCATCCAGCGTGCGCCAATACAACTGTCATCAAACTCATTCATTTGCGAGTTGTATTGGCGGCTAAAGCCAAAGCCTAAGAGCGGGAGATAGAAATCAGTATGCTTGACTCGTTCTGCACCAATCGCGTAACTGATACTTTCTCCAGTGGCTGAATCTCCCCCACCCGTCACACAACTTGGATCATTGAGGGCATTGGCTTGTAGCGAAACAAACTCCAAAGTATCGCCTTTGGTATGCCGTTCCAGTTCCCCCGTTTGGGTCACAGGCACACTGGCACTGACTTTATTTTCTAGCTCAGCAATGGCTTTTAAGGTTTCATCAATCAACCACATCAGGGTGTATTTTTGCCCGCTGGACTGTGCTTGGATCGCCGCGGTCAGTTGACCCGCACGCTCACCAGCAAGCAGCTGTAACGCACCCATCGGAATATCCGCATAGGCTGAATCTTGTCCTTGCTTGGCCACGGCTGCGGTGGAGACTAAGCTGGCAAGCGAGGCGGCCCAGTTGCTAAATTGTTCTTTCGGATCGCGGGTATCGGCACTGGCACCTGCACTGCTGACAGCACCAGAGACAGCACCTACCACACCTGTAATACTGCCTTTTGGCATGCTCAATGCGGTCATCATCGAGACACCCAAAGCACTGGCACTGCTGAGTAAACCCGCCAACTTGCCTTTGGTTTCTTTGAGGAACTTTTCTAGGTCGCCGGCAATCATCGCATTTAAGTGCAAGGACAGGCGTTTGATGCCCGGCTCTTGGATTTTACCGTCTTCTTTATACAGATATTCAGCCATCAGACCAAACATTGGTCTCAGCGCCATGCGGACATGGGCTTCGGACTGCGGTGCCAAGAACAAGCCAATCAAATTGGCACTGAGTAGCGCTGCCTGTTGTACCCCGGCATCACCTTGCTTAGGTTTTAAGGCAAACAAGATCACATCGAGCACACTGCCGGTTAAGGCAAAGGAGTTTGCCACCATCGGGACGTTGGCATAGGCTTGCAGTTGTTGTAAGTTGGTTTGACCACAACTGGACAAAAACAGTTGCACTTGATTGGCAATGCGTTGTAAATCGGTCGGTGAACGGGTGCTTTCCAAATTAAACACAGCCAACTCAGGCGGCGCATCTTGAACCTGATCTTGGCCTTGACCTTGACTTTGATTGCCTGAATTTGATGTGTCTTGAAATGTCATGTGATTACCTTGTTTTTAATTATTTGAAGGGAATAAACACCCTAATGTTTAGAATTTTTTTATATTAACCCGAATCGCGGATAAGAAATTGACTTGAAAAATAAGAGGACTAGAGCCATCAGTTGAGTTACCACACAAAACTTAAAACTCTAGTCCAGATGTTTAATAGTACCGAATTATTCTGCTTAATTGATGATTTCTTTCTTAAATTTGAAGCAACCTATTGGAATTTCCTTAAACAAAGTCGTCGTTTCTCAAGAGTCCGAACCGCTCACTTGAGTATCTCAGAAATCACTTTTATTGCTATCTGGTATAAATGTTCTCATTTCACTAATTTCAAAGCCTTTTT
>NZ_JCAKMZ010000056.1:0-7843 GCF_059515865.1 Acinetobacter sp. CY73
CCATTTAACATAATGGTTGTTATACGAAGTCGACTTGTAATGCAATTTGCATTACAGTACTCTTAGTACATTAAATAACTGGGAGATATGATGGCTACTGTTAACTTCAGGGTCGATGAAGCCCTTAAAGAAAAATCCTATTCCATCCTTAAAGAACAAGGTATTGCACCTACAGATTTCTTTACTAGTATTCTTGAGTATGTTGCTACGACTGGGAAACTACCTGTCAAGAAAGCTTTGCTTTCAGAAGAAGATGAAGAATTATTAGCTCTTGTCCGTAAGCGCATTAATGACCCTAAAGAGATGTTTGAGGAAGTCACATTAGATGACTTATAAGCTTTTACGTCACAAAGACTTTACAGCAGAATGGGAAAAACTCCCTGTTGCTATACGAGATCAATTTAAGAAGAAGCTAGCCAAAGTCATAGAGCAGCCACATATTCCAAAGAATATGCTTAGAGGCGATCTTGCGGGTTGCTATAAAATTAAATTATTAAAAGCTGGTGTCAGACTTGTCTATCAAGTTAAAGATGATCAGGTAGTTATCTTGCTCATCACAGTCGGGAAACGAGCTGATAGCATAGTTTATGACGAAGCTAAAAAGCGCATTAAAGACTAAAAATGGGAGCTTATAGCTCCCATTTTTGCATTCGTATAATGTATATTATGTTAATTATAGAAAAACTAAATACTCTTTTGATTTATACGTTTCGACAGCTCTTCAGCACTTTCAATACGCTCAGAATAACGATCAGTTAAATATGCTGATTGTCCCCTGGTTAAAAGCGTAAATTTATATAGCTCTTCCATCACATCCACAATTCTTATGTAGTAAGAAGATGGCTTCATACGCCCATTTTCATCAAATTCTAAAAAAGCTTTTGGAATGGATGATTGATTCGGAATTGTAATCATCCTCATCCAACGACCTAGAATCCGTAGCTGATTAACCGCATTAAATGATTGAGATCCACCACAGACTTGCATGACAGCAAGGGTTTTACCTTGAGTAGCACGAATTGCACCTGCTGCCAGTGGAATCCAATCAATTTGAGCTTTTAAAATAGAACTCATCGAACCATGTCGTTCAGGTGAACACCACACCATCCCTTCTGACCAAGCCAAAAGTTCATGCAGCTCTTTTACCTTTGGATGTTCAGTATTTGCATCTTCCGGCAGAGGCAATCCCTTTGGATGAAAGATTTTTACCTCAGCCCCAAAGTGTTCCAATATTCGCCCTGCTTCTTGAACAGCTAGTCGGCTATAGGACACTTCTCGATTTGAACCGTAAAGCAGTAAAATACGGGGTGAATGATCCAGCTCTTTGGCTTGAACTTTGTCTAAAGTCGGTTGTTCAAGAAGATTTAAATCTATATTTGGGAGACTCATAGCGTTATATCTCTTTAAAAACTTTTTTTCTAAGCCACAGTGACACACTCACCAAAGCAATCAGTACAGGAACTTCAACCAGTGGCCCAATGACCGTTGTAAAAGCAATCGGTGATGCCAAACCAAACGTCGCAATAGCAACAGCGAGCGCTAATTCAAAATTGTTACCTGCCGCAGTAAAAGAAATAGCCGCAGTTTTTGGATAATCATTCCCCATCCACTTACTCATAAAGAAACTAATGAAAAACATCAGGACAAAGTAAATCGTTAGAGGAATTGCAATTCTGAGTACATCGAGTGGCAAACTGACTACTTCACCACCTTTCAGGCTAAACATAGCCACGATGGTAAATAACAGGGCAACGAGGCTCAGCGGACCAATTTTAGGAATAAATTTGGTTTGATACCAAAGCAACCCCTTTTGTTTCACAAGAATAAAGCGAGTTAAAAAACCCAGTAAGAACGGGATACCCAAATAAACCAGAACTGCATGGGTAATCGTCCAGAAACTGACATTAATGATTTGCGCTTCCACACCAAAATATGGCGGTAAGAAGGTGAGAAATAGCCAAGCATAGGTACTAAAAAACAAGATTTGGAAAATACTGTTAAATGCCACTAATCCTGCAACATACTGATTATCACCACATGCCAAGCCATTCCACACCAAAACCATTGCAATACAACGAGCCAATCCAATCAGGATCACACCGGTCATATATTCAGGATAGGACTGTAAAAAAATGATGGCTAAAGCAAACATTAAACACGGTGCAATCAGCCAGTTTTGAACCAAAGATAAGGTAAGCGTTCGTTTATCTTTAAATACTTGTGGCAAGGTCGCATAGTCCACTTTGGCCAGTGGTGGATACATCATCAAAATCAAGCCAATCGCAATCGGGATATTGACTGAATCCATACTCATCTGGTCTAAAGCAACAGATGCTTGAGGAAAGAACACCCCAATTCCCACACCTAATGCCATCGCAATGAAAATCCAGAGCGTTAAATTACGATCTAAAAATGAAAGCCTTGAAGTAGACATAATTTTACTCAATATTTGAAATTTTATTGATTTCTGCAATAAGCTCAGAACGAGAAAATTTGTTTATATCTAGTGCAAATAAAGCATCTAGGCGTTTATTAATGTGATCAACTGTCACTAAAAAAGCTTTCAGCTTTTCTTCTTCAGGAAGGTCTAAATGAGATGGGTCAGATAAGCCCCAATGCGCCTTAATCGCTCCCCCTAAGTAAAGTGGACAAGCTTCTTGAGCGGCTTGATCACACACGGTAATCACCACATCAGGTTGATACTGTTCACAGTCATCAATGGTCTTACTTGATAAACCGTCAGTAGATAAGCCTAAATTGTGTAAAGTCTTAATGGTGAATGGATGAACCTGACCTGAAGGCCTACTGCCAGCACTGTAAGCTTTCCAACCCTCAGGCGCACGGCTATTGAATAACACTTCTGAAAGAATGCTACGGCAACTGTTACCCGTACATAAGAATAAAAATTTCATCAGTATTACTCGCAATGCACTGAAATTGAAGAATGAACAAGAGGGTTATTCATGATGTCGTCATTTTGATTTGAGATAATGTTTAAAACATCATTTGCCCATTCAGGAAGATTTGGGTTTAAACGGTAATACACCCATTGCCCTTGTCTTTGATCAAGCAGAATGGAAAGATTTCGAAGTAAGGCCAAATGGCGAGAAATCTTAGGTTGGCTGAGTTGTAGCTGTTCTGTCAGTTCACACACACAAACACTTTGTTTGGCCATTACTAACTTCAAAATATCCAAACGAGTCGGGTCAGCAAGACACTTAAAGAAATCGGTTTGATTCATTTTCTTATAACTCACTATATTTACTATTGCGAATATACGCATATCCATATATAAATGCAATATTGTTTTGCACTGAGAAAAGTCATGTCACAAAAGATTAAGATTTATCATAACCCTGCCTGTGGAACCTCAAGAAACACCCTCGAACTTATTCGAAATACAGGGCAAGAACCTGAAGTAATTGAATATTTGAAAACACCACCTAGTAAAGAAGAGTTAATTACTTTAATTGAGAAATCTGGGCTTTCAGTTCGTGAAGCCATTCGTAAAAATGTGGAACCTTACGAGAAACTGGAATTAGCTCAAGAACATTGGACTGAGGACCAGTTAATCGGTTTTATGCTTGAATATCCAATTCTAATTAACCGCCCATTTGTAGTAACTGATCTTGGTATTAAATTATGTAGACCTTCTGAGTTAGTACTGGATCTATTATCTGCCCCTCAACTCAATGCATTTAGCAAAGAGGATGGCGAAATAATTATTGATCAAGATGGCAATAGAATGAAGTAAATTTCACGTATTCAATATGTCCATTTAACATAATGGAGCTTATGCGAACTCTAATCTTAAAAATAATATAAAAACAATTACTTAGATATTTTACATAATCTCAAAATACCTCAAAAAACCGACTTCGACACAAGTCGGCTCTTTTTTGAGCAACTTTGATATCTTCTGCCAATCATTTTGGTTAAAAACTAATCAATTTTGCGGTTTTTTGAACTTTATCAACTGTCACACAACCGAAATAATCCACAAAAAATGGGGATAAATTTTAAGCAATGTAAGCCCTGGCGTACAGCTTAAAACGTCCTTTGCCTCTATACCGGTCTGGGATGATTTTTTATGATGGGGACATAGAGAGCAGGATGCTCCAGACAACAATAAGAAATGATAGCAACGGAAAATGCCGGTATGACAGGAGTTATGCCAACGCACTAAATATGTAAAAAAGCCCAACAGGATGTTGGGCTTTTTTATTTAATCAATTACTGATCATCTTTAAAAAGGGATATGGCATCTTTATGTCCATCATCAGCTGCTTTTTTTAACCATAGTGAAGCCAATTTATTATTTTGATTTGTTCCATCACCTCGGTGATACATCATTCCCACTGTAAATTGAGCATCGACATTTCCTTGTTCGGCAGATTTACTGTACCACTCGAAAGCTTTTTTATAGTCTTGAGTAACACCTTGGCCAGTGGCATAGATTCCACCTAGACTATATTGAGCATCAGCATTTCCTTGTTCGGCAGATCTACTGTACCACTCAAAAGCTTTTTTATAGTCTTGAGTAACACCACTACCATCTTCATAAAGAAATCCTAGATATTTTTGAGCATCAGCGTTTCCTTGTTCGGCAGATTTACTGTACCACTCGAAAGCTTTTTTATAGTCTTGAATTATGCCTTCACCATTGGCATAAGCTGCACCCAGGTTATTTTGAGCCTGCGTACTTCCTCGTTGGGCAGCCTTTCTATACCACTCAAAGGCTTTCTTGTCATCTTCAGCTATCCCATGACCACTTGCGTATAATGCTCCAAGGTTGTTCTGAGCATCAGCGTTTCCTTGTTCGGCAGACTTGCTATACCACTCAAAGGCTTTTTTATAGTCTTGATCTACACCTTCACCATTGGCATAGGCTTCACCTAAAAGTGCCTGAGACACAGCATCTCCTTGGTTTGCTAATTTATGGATATCATCAAAACTAGGTGTTTTACTACATGCAAATAATGAGAATATCAGTAAAGATATTATTATTATTTTATTGAATATTAAATACATAGTTAAATTTAGGGACTATTTTTTTGTATAGACTGTAAGTATATAAAGAAATGACTTCGCATAAGAAATTTTATGTTAAATAATACTAAGATAAGTGTTTGTTTTATGTTTGATTTAAAAGTAGAACTAAGAAAAGTTAAGAGTTTTGTAGAAACAAACTATGACCCTGATGAAGTAGCAAGCAAATGCATGCAAATTTACAATCAGTTTTCATTTGAGTTCTGTGAAATATCTGATGATGAAATTATGAGGTTAATTGGTAAACATCCGCTGAACCCCATTGCTATGTTTTAACGGGGTTCAGGTTTCCAGCGGTGTGGCAGTAATTCTTCTATTTGAGTCACTTTATGTGTCGGCAACCTTTTCAGCACATCACTTAAATAGGCATACGGATCCAGCCCATTCAGTTTTGCTGACTGGATTAAAGTCATGATATTTGCCGCTCGCTGACCACTGCGCAGCGAACCTGCAAATAACCAGTTCTTACGCCCCAAAGCCCAAGGCCGCATTTGATTCTCTGCCCAATTATTGCAAATAGGTAGATTGCCATCATCCAGATAACGGCTTAAGGCTTCCCAACGTTTTAGGCTGTAATTGATGGCTTTAGCAGTTGCAGAGCTTAAGGGTACTGCAAGTTGATGTTGTGTCAGCCATTCATACAGTTGCTGCATAACAGCTTGACTATACTGTTGCCGGTACTTATAGCGTTGTTCTGCTGTACCGTCGGTATTTTTTCTTATTTCAGCCTCTATCGCATAGAGCTTCTGAATCAAGAACAAAGCCTGTTCTGCAATCGGACTTTTTCCAGTCACATGCAACTCATGGAATTTACGACGTGCATGCGCCATGCAGCCCACCTCAATGACCTGACCTGATCTAAAGCGTGCTTTGTAGCCACTGTAATCATCACAGACCAGATGACCCTGCCAGCCTTTCAGGAACTCTTCAGCATGCTGACCTGAACGGCTATCCTGAAAGTCATAAATCACGGCTTGAATTGGATTATATTGAGTTGTTGCATAAGCCCAGACATAACCTTTCTTCGGTTTTTTATCTTTATCATCCATCCGCATGATGGTGACAGGTGTTTCATCTGCATGAATCACCGCTTGCTGTAGGATCACCTTCCTTAATGCATCGGTTAGGCCTTCTAACTCTACACCACAGCGACCTATCCAGTCAGATAAGGTTGATCTGGACAGATCAACACCTGCGCGTAGAAAGATTTGACGTTGACGGTACAGTGGTAAATGATCGGCATATTTAGACACCAGTACATGGCTAAGCAGTTCAGGTGCAGCGATTCCTTTCTCAATCACATAGGCCGGCATTGCTTGTTGGGTCAGTGTGTCACATTGATCACACACCCATTTGCCACGCACATGCTGTTCCTTATAGAACTGTGCCGGTCTGAAATTCAGTTTTTCACTGATATCTTCGCCAATACGACGCAAGGTGCAGCCACAAGCACATTGGGTTGATGCAGGTTCATGCTCAATACGGAGGGTTGGCAGGTGATCTGGCAGTGGTCGACGTTTAGGTTTGTTGACTGGGGCTTTCTGCGCAGCTGCATTGGTTTTATCTGCATTCAGCCGTTCCAGTTCCAGATCAACCGCAGCAATATCTTCTTCGACCGCTTCGTCCCATAGATGGATTTGTTTTGCGCTTAGATGTTCGTTTTTACTGCCGAATTTATGCTGTTTAAATAGCGCAAGCTCATGCTCGTATTTTTGATTAAGAATGGAAAGATGTTGATTCGTGACTTCAAGATGTTGAACTTTGGCATCTAATTGTTGTTTATCTTCTGCGAGTTGTTGATGCTGCAGCGCCAACTGCCGGGTAAATTCCAGCAGTTGTTCATGGGTCAGTTGGCTTAAATCAGGCAGCGTATTCATGACCGCAGTATGGCTGAGATCATGAATATGTGTAAATAAAACGTTTGGAGAATAGCAGAATGGATGAGCTTGGTTTAGAGCATATTCACCACCTGCTGTAAGCCGATTCTCTGCCAGGGCAGACCCTGAATTAACGCCTGTAACTGTTCCGGGCTGATCGCCACGGTTTCACCCTGGTGAACCTGAGCCCAGTGAAATTTGCCCTGTTCCAACCGCCGGGCACACAGCCAGATGCCCAGTCCATCATGCACCAGTACTTTCATGCGATGGCCACGTTTATTACAGAACAGGTAGGCGCAGTGTGGTTTGATATAGCCAAATGCTCTCAGCACCTGAGCCATGGCAGTATCCATACCTGCACGCATATCCATCGGCTGGGTAGCAAGCCAGATTTCATCGATACGGATCATTTGATCAAGCCCTGAATTAAAGGCAGTAATTCCTTTGCCGATTCCACCGGCCAGTCGATCTCGATCATCTGATCCCGTGCGGAACCTTGTTCCTTATGCAATGGAATCCTGATATGAGCGACAGCATTCTTCTCTGGCACAGGTGGCGGAGGTGCTTCTTGTCTGACTGGAGTCGGGTGAAGAATGATGGGAAGAAAGTCGGTCTGTGGACTGGATGGGCTTTTTAATGCAGGGGGCATTGATCTGGACTGGCGAATCCATTTATGCAGCAGATTGGCATTGATCTGATGTTGCATTGCAACCTTAGCTACTGACGTATCTGGCTGCTGGCAAAGCTCGACCAGGTACTGTTTAAACTCAGCTGCGAAGATTCTGCGGGTTCTTTCTGTCGTTTGTTCAGTGTCTATAAAAGTGTCTAAGGCCATAAACATAATGTCCATTTAATAAATAATGGA
Organism: Acinetobacter sp. CY73; assembly: GCF_059515865.1. Classification (NCBI taxonomy): domain Bacteria; kingdom Pseudomonadati; phylum Pseudomonadota; class Gammaproteobacteria; order Moraxellales; family Moraxellaceae; genus Acinetobacter; species Acinetobacter sp. CY73. Next base: position 7,792 of record NZ_JCAKMZ010000056.1, read on the forward strand.
CACTATCGGGATATTGAGCAAATAAGAAAAGTGGGGTTCAGCGGACGCTTAC
>NZ_JCAKMZ010000057.1:0-7113 GCF_059515865.1 Acinetobacter sp. CY73
GGTAGTCAACATGACATTAAATTGGCAAGAAAAACGATTGCAAAATTCAAGCATTGTGAATATGTGGTTACTGATTTAGGGTATCATGGACTAGAGGAGCGTGGATTTAAGCTATTGACTCCTATTAAGAAAAAGAAGAATTCTGCCTTATCTGATATTGAGAAAAAGTACAATAAAATCATTGGAGAAATACGAATTGTGATTGAACACATCAATCGTCAATTAAAAACATTTAGAATATTGAGTGAACGCTACCGAAATAGACGCAAGCGATTCGGTTTACGCATTAGCTTAATCGCTGCACTGGTAAACCGGATAAACTTGCAATAATGACTTTCGCAAGAGGTCTAATAATCATCTGATTTTAAATTTTTAAAATTCTAATTAATCAGCTCCAAATAGTTTATTTAATATACACCTTTAATATAAAATAAAAATAAATGATTAAAAAACAAAAACTTTCAATTCCCAATTCTTTCTTTAGTTTTTTCTACATTAAACTGCAAGTTTTCAGTATTATTTTTACGCTTGAACATATATACCACACCTTCTAGCACCAAAAGTCCGACTGCAAACCAAATTGGGATATAAGTCAACCATTCCCCACCCTCAACTCGCTCGCCAAGCATAATGGAAGCAAATGCTAAAAGTACGGGTTCTAAATAACTCAGTAATCCAAATATAACAAAAGGCAAATAACGACTTGCGAGCATATAACTGCCCAGCCCAAACGCACTTAAAAAACCTAAACCCATTACTGCCCATATTAAATGAGGGAATGAAACAAACATGCCTAGCGGATCGCTATAACTCAATACTAAATAAAATGCCATAGGCAGCACTAGGAATAAATCCCACCAAAAGCCGCCTAGATGATCAGTTTGAAACTTACGTCTTAAGAAAAAATAAACAGGATAAGCAATGGCCACATAAGCAGTCTCCCAAGCAATTGTTCCTATACGCCATATTTCATGACTTACGCCAATCACAGCACAAATGACTGCGGCGATCTGCCAATTCGACAGCTTTTCTTTATATAGAAGACAACCAAAAAGGACCATCACCAGTGGTAGTAAAAAATATCCGAGCGATACCTCTAGTCCACGACCATTAATAGGCCCCCAAAGGAAGAGCCATAATTGAGTGGTACATAAAAATGAACTAAATAGTAACCATATAATTAATATCGGTTGTTTGAGAATACGGCGAAATATGCTTGCAACCAGTTTTAAATCACCAGTCCACCATAAAAAAAGCGTCAAGAAAGGGATTGTTGCTAGCATCCGCCATGCAAAGGTTTGTTCACTGTCTAAAGGCTTTAAAAATTGAGTGTAGAAATACAAGACACCAAAAGTGACTGATGCTAACACTGATAACGCGATGCCTTTAAACATTGAGTGTTCCAAACAAAGTATGCAGGCATTATAGTGTTAAATTGCTAAGAATTGAGCTAATAGTGGATATCGAGTATTAAATATCTATTTTTAAGCATCATAGAATGGTTTAGGATTTGATTTTATTCTAAAAATGATCAAAAAAAGCCAAGCAAATCATCGCTTGGCTTTTTAAAATTATTTTTCTGTGTGTTTGGTTTTGATTACATCACTGAGGTCATAACCTACTGATTTTGCGTAGTCTAGGTACTCACCTACAACTTGCTCATTCGGATGTGCATTTCTAGAAAGTACCCACATATATTTACGATCAGGCTCACCCACTAAAACTGTTTGATAATCATCATCAATTTTAAGCACCCAATAATCACCACGACCTAGCGGCAACCAACGGATTGCAGTTGGTAGGAAGCTCACTTTCAATTTTGAATTAGCAGGTGCGTTTTGAACAAAAGCTTCACCAACAGACTGGTTTAACTTGCCGTCTTTTGAATAGCACTTATTGTCTACATTCACATTGCCATTTTCATTTAAAGTGTAAGTTGCAGAAACATCACGATCACACTTATTTTGAAAATAGAGTGGCTTTCTTGCGACTTCATACCACACACCTAAATAACGATCCAGCTCAACACTGTCTACTGGCTTAAGCGGTGGATTTTTAGCATGTGTCATAGTTGCAAGACTTAATCCTACAAGCAAAGCACTACCTATAACAATTTTACCCACTTTGTAACTGGTTTTCGGAAGAGTTTTAATAGCCATATTTTGACCTGCGGATGATAAAGTTTAAGGAATATTATTTTTCATTTTTAAAGTAACACTATTTCTTAACATATAAATGTAGTGTTATGTAATGATTTTGAACAATTAATTATCCAAAATCATATTCTTTATATGGGATCATTTTATTGGATGAGCTGCGCTTTTAAACGTACAATTTCGTCTCGAAATCGAGCTGCCTGTTCAAACTGTAATTCTTTAGAAGCCTTAAGCATCTCTTTTTCAAGTTTTGCTAATTGTTTCGCCAACAGCTTTGGATCAGATAAAATATGTCGTTCATCTGCACTTAATGCACGGGCTTGATCTGATATGCTTTGTTCAATTTGATCATCATCTAGTACCTCTCCCGTATCCAATTCCTTCACCACTTGGCGAACAGCCGAGCGAGGAGTAATCCCGTGCTTAAGGTTAAATTCAATTTGCTTTGTTCGGCGTCGATCTGTTTCATCAATCGCTTTACGCATCGAGTCCGTAATTCGATCTGCATACAAAATTGCTTTGCCTTTCAGATTACGCGCAGCACGACCAATGGTTTGAATCAACGATCGTTCAGAGCGTAAAAAACCCTCTTTATCAGCATCTAAAATTGCCACTAAAGAAACTTCGGGCATGTCTAAACCTTCACGAAGTAAGTTGATTCCTACGATGGCGTCGTAGATACCACTACGTAATTCATGAATAATTTTGACGCGCTCAACCGTATCAATATCAGAGTGTAAATAGGCAACTTTAATACCATATTCTTTCAAGTAAGACGTTAAATCTTCTGCCATTCGCTTGGTTAATGTAGTGACTAAGACGCGTTCATTTAACTCTCGTCGTGCATTGATTTCGGACAACACATCATCGACCTGCGTCAGCACAGGACGGATTTCAATTTCAGGATCAATCAAACCTGTTGGACGAACCACTTGTTCAGCAATTTGTTGAGACTTCTCGAGCTCATATTTTGCTGGCGTAGCACTGACATAAATCGTTGTTGGAATGATTCGCTCCCACTCTTCAAATTTCATTGGACGATTATCCAAAGCACTTGGCAAACGGAAGCCGTAATTCACCAAATTCTCTTTACGTGAACGGTCACCTTTATACATTGCACCAATTTGAGGAACAGAAACGTGCGATTCATCAATAATCAATAAGGCATCTTCAGGAATATAATCAAATAACGTTGGGGGTGCTTCACCCGAAGGTCGACCAGATAAATGACGGGAATAGTTTTCAATGCCGTTGGTATAGCCCAACTGTTGCATCATTTCTAAATCATAACGCGTGCGTTGTTCAATACGCTGTGCTTCAAGCAACTTATCATGTGCTCTAAAGAACTCTAAGCGTTCTTTGAGTTCTTCACGAATCGTTCCAATTGCACGTTGAAGATTATCTTTTGGCGTAACGTAATGACTTTTTGGGTAAATGGTAATGCGAGGTACTTTGCGTACCATTTTCCCCGTTAAAGGATCAAACCATCGGATTGAATCCACTTCATCATCAAACAATTCAATACGGATGGCATTTTGATCTGATTCAGCAGGGAAAATATCTAAGATTTCGCCGCGAATGCGATAGGTACCACGTAAGAATTCAAGCTCGTTGCGAGTATATTGCATTTCTACTAAACGGCGAATCAGATCATCTCGAGTCACCCGATCACCCTGAACAATATGCAATAACATGCTCATGTAAGCATTCGGGTCACCCAAACCATAAATCGCGGACACTGATGCAACGATGATCGCATCTTTACGTTCTAATAATGATCGTGTTGCCGACAGACGCATTTGATCAATATGATCATTAATGGCTGAATCTTTTTCGATAAAAGTATCTGACGAAGGCACATAAGCTTCTGGCTGATAATAATCATAATAACTAACGAAGTATTCAACAGCGTTATTGGGGAAGAATGCTTTAAATTCGCCGTACAATTGCGCTGCGAGTGTTTTGTTATGTGCCATTACAATGGTTGGACGTTGTAATTGGGAAATCACGTTAGCCATCGTGTAGGTCTTACCTGAACCCGTTACCCCAAGGAGTAACTGATCCTTGTATCCCTGCCTCACACCATTTACCAACTTCTCAATAGCCTGAGGCTGATCCCCTGCAGGTTTGTAGTTGGTTACCAGTTCAAAAGGACGGCTGTCACTCACAATTTATCTCGCAACATTTAAAAAGATTCGTAATGAAATAAAGTGTATCAGAACTCTACACAGTTAAATGTTGAAGAGTGTTTATTTCTATAACTATGGCCAAATAAATATGGTTAAAAATAGATAGCACTAAGTTTAACTTGACCATTAATCGAATCAACTGCAACATGAGATTAAGCCTATTTAGCAATGTGAACCCCATGACTTACCATTACCATGATGAAAGCATTATCAAATCTTTAGCTGAAAACATCATTTTTGTTTTTGGTAGCAATATGGCAGGTACCCATCAAGGTGGAGCTGCAAAGATTGCTCTTCAGCATTTTGGTGCAATAAAAGGTGCTGGACGTGGCTGGTCTGGACAAAGTTACGCTATTCCAACGATGAATGAGCATTTACAGCAAATGCCACTATCACAAATTGAACACTATATTGAAGATTTTAAAATTTATACGAAAAATCACCCCAATAATACTTACTTTATTACAGCTATAGGCTGTGGGGTTGCGGGCTATAAAGTTGAAGAAATAGCCCCCATGTTTAAGGGTATTTCAAAAAATGTCATTTTCCCTGAATCTTTCCGTCCTTTCGTAGAGAGAACCTTACCTAAACTCACGCAACGTCTTTTACATACCTTTATTTGTGAAGACATTATCGCCAATGACAATGCTGCAGAACAAATTCAACAACTTGATTTGACTGATGCGGAAAAAAGCTTAGCCACGATTGTTGTAAATACTCCGATGTATCCACATGATAGTAATGGTCGCGATCGAATCTTTGAAATCCAAGACATTTTGCATAATGTCGCTACACATTTGCCTGAGCTAAAAGAAGATGTAGAAGGTAATCTCATTTTCGGTGGCGTAATTTTGGCATTGTTAGAGCTATATCATATCAATGAGAAAGACTTTATTGACGTTTGGACAGGCCTAAGAGAAATTTCACCACCTAGAGCAGCGCACAGAGCCAAAAAATGATTTTCTTATGATATTTATAAATTTATCTAAATCACTGTATCAGTGATTGATTATTTATAAAACAATGCCTTATATTAATCATAAAGCACGTTAAGCGAAAGTTATAGGTAATTCAGGATGGAGCAGTTTGATTTAACAATCTTTAATCTGTCCCCAATTTCAATGTGGTTACAAGACTTTAGTGGCGTTAAAAAAATATTCCAACGTTGGAAAGATGATGGTGTGGAGAATTTTGAAGAATTTCTGCATGAAGATTTGGGTCGCCTCAATGAGTGTTTAGCCACTATTCATACCTTGCATGTGAATCAGAGTACACTTGATCTTTATGAAGCCAAGGATTTGAATGAGATTTTGGAAAATTTCATTAAATTTTTAACGCCTGAAGTCACCAGTTACCAAATTAAGTTTTTTTGTGCGCTTTGGAATCATCAATTGCGCTATGCCATCCCAGTTGTGAACTATACCTGTAAAGGTAAGCAAATCGACATCCAATTAAGTGCCAATATAGTCACTGGATATGAAGATACTTGGGGATTACTTTTACTGACCACTGAACATATTTCTGATTACCAAAATGCTCGCCGATTTGCCGAATCTATTTTTATGCATTCCCCTACAGCATTGTGGGTAAAAGATTACAGTGAAATCAAAAAAAGCTTTGATCTATTAAATAGTAATCAAATCTTTGATTTGCCAAAATATATAGAAACACATCCGGAATTTGTCTTATCATGCTTTAACTCTATTCAGTCGACTTATGTAAATAAAGCATTTTTATCTTTATTTAAACTGGATAGCGATTTATTTAACCAGCAGATTCCAAGTATTTACTCTAAAGAGATATTGAAACATTTTAAAACTCAGTTACTGAGTTTGGCGCGTACCTATGCCAATCCAACTGATTTCGAATACCAAACAGAGGTTCAATACTTCACTTCCACTGGCGAAGAAATTTACGTTTTAGAGAAATTGAATATTTTTCCAGACCTGTCAGACTCTTGGAAAACCATTCAAATTGCTTACACAGATTTTACAGAACGTAAAAAATTAGAAAATCACCTTAATTTTATGAGTAAGTACGATCAACTCACAGAATTACACAATCGTACTTTTTTTATGGAGGAAGTTGCAAGATTGCAAAACGCACAAGTTTCATCTTTGTCTTGCATTTATATGGATTTAAATGGATTAAAAGATGTGAATGATCTTAAAGGCCATCATTTTGGTGATGAATTACTGAAACAATTTTCTTCGATTCTCTCTGATGTCGTTCAAGATTCTAAATATACTGTTTCACGAGTTGGTGGAGATGAATTTGTTATTCTTATGCCAAATGCTGATGAGCAAGATGCTATGGAACTGTATTCAAAAATTGACAGAAAAATTACGGACGCGAATGCTCATGGTCGGGTTTTGAGTGTTTCAATGGGCATATCGAGTACAACTCAAGTCGGTGACATTGCCCACTTGATTAAAACTGCAGACCAAAATATGTATCGTCACAAAAGAAATCATTATGCGTTGATGAGTTCACGATAAATTTAATATCCAAAGACACTGTTCAAGCTGAAAATTTAGAGGTGGTTCCACTTGTTTGAACAACTAAAAGCTTATTTATAATTGATATTCTGCTCTAGTTAAGCCACCTTGTTTTGTTGAGGCAGCTGATCATAGTAAAACTCATTTGGTGTCATTTTGTCTAGACTTGAATGAGGTCGTTTCAAATTATAAAACTCAAAATATGCGCTCAATTGCTTTTTCGCATCTATGACACTGCTGTAAGCTTTGAGATACACCTCTTCATATTTA
>NZ_JCAKMZ010000058.1:0-6742 GCF_059515865.1 Acinetobacter sp. CY73
CTGTCGCTACTGGATTGCCATCTTTGTCTTTGATCACAACATCGACAGTCGAACCTGGCTCAGTTTTACCTGAAATTTCAGGAGTCGTGTCGTTGGTATCGTCAAGCGGATCAATTGAAACCACTGGGCCAGTTGTATCCACTTCGAAGCCTTCAGTTGCAGGTTCTGATGGGTTACCCTGATTGTCTTTCGCTACTGCTTCAACGGTGTACTCACCTTCTGGCAATGCTTCAGTTGGTGTGTATGACCAAGAACCATCTGGATTAACAGTTGCCGGACCTGTCGCTACTGGATTGCCATCTTTGTCTTTGATCACCACATCAACAGTCGAACCTGGCTCAGTTGTACCTGAAATTTCAGGAGTCGTGTCGTTGGTTTCATCAATCGGATCAATCGAGATTGCTGGACCACTAAAGTCTACAACGAAGTCTTCTTTAGCATCAGCTGTATTTCCAGCCTTGTCTGTCGCAACTGCAACAACATCTTGCTGACCTTCTGCTAGATCTTCAGATGGTGTGTAAGTCCAAGTACCATCTGGATTCACAGTTGCAGGACCAGTAACTACTTTACCATTTTCATCAGTAATGGTGATTTGTACTGTTGAACCTGGTTCAGTCGTACCCGTGATTTCTGGCGTTGCATCGTTTGTAAGATCAATTGGATCAATCGTTACATTTGTTGGTGCAGTCGTATCAATCACTAGATCAACTGGAGCATCAACAGTTGCTTCATTACCTGCAGGATCTTTCGCAGTTGCTTCAACTGTGTATTCGCCTTCTGGTAATTCAGTCGTCGGAGTATAAGTCCAAGAACCGTCTGGATTAACCGTCGCTGGACCTTGTGCTACAGGGTTACCATCTTTGTCTTTAACAACAACATCAACAGTTGCACCTGGCTCAGTTGTACCTGTTAACTCAGGAGTCGTATCGTTAGTTTCCACTGGTGGATCAATTGTGATCACTGGTGGAGTGGTATCAATCACCAATTCTTCTGGAGCAGCATCAGTTTCGTTACCTGCAGGATCTTTCGCAGTTGCTTCAACGGTGTACTCGCCTTCTGGTAATTCAGTCGTCGGAGTATAAGTCCAAGACCCATCTGGATTAACCGTCGCTGGACCTGTCGCTACTGGATTGCCATCTTTGTCTTTGATCACAACATCGACAGTCGAACCTGGCTCAGTTTTACCTGAAATTTCAGGAGTCGTGTCGTTGGTATCGTCAAGCGGATCAATTGATACCACTGGGCCAGTCGTATCCACTTCGAAGCCTTCAGTTGCAGGTTCTGATGGGTTACCCTGATTGTCTTTCGCTACTGCTTCAACGGTGTACTCACCTTCTGGCAATGCTTCAGTTGGCGTGTATGACCAAGAACCATCTGGATTAACAGTTGCCGGACCTGTCGCTACTGGATTGCCATCTTTGTCTTTGATCACAACATCGACAGTCGAACCTGGCTCAGTTGTACCTGAAATTTCAGGAGTCGTGTCGTTGGTTTCATCAATCGGATCGATTGAAACATCAGGACCACTAAAGTCTACAACGAAGTCTTCTTTAGCATCAGCTGTATTTCCAGCCTTGTCTGTCGCAACTGCAACAACATCTTGCTGACCTTCTGCTAGATCTTCAGATGGTGTGTAAGTCCAAGTGCCATCTGGATTTACTGTCGCAGGACCAGTAACTACTTTACCATTTTCATCAGTAATGGTGATTTGTACTGTTGAACCTGGTTCAGTCGTACCCGTGATTTCTGGCGTTGCATCGTTTGTAAGATCAATTGGATCAATCGTTACATTTGTTGGTGCAGTCGTATCAATCACTAGATCAACTGGGGCATCAACAGTTGCTTCATTACCTGCAGGGTCTTTCGCAGTTGCTTCAACTGTGTATTCGCCTTCTGGTAATTCAGTCGTTGGAGTATAAGTCCAAGAACCGTCTGGATTAACCGTCGCTGGACCTTGTGCTACAGGGTTGCCATCTTTGTCTTTAACAACAACATCAACAGTCGCCCCTGGCTCAGTTGTACCTTTAATTTCAGGCGTAGTGTCATTGGTTGGATCAATTTCATCTATCGTAATAACAGGAGGAGTTGTATCGATTACCAACTGTTCAGGTTCTGCATCAGTATCATTTCCAGCAGGATCTTTTGCAGTTGCTTCAACGGTGTATTCGCCTTCTGGTAATTCAGTTGTTGGAGTATAAGTCCAAGATCCATCTGGATTAACCGTCGCTGGACCTGTCGCTACTGGATTGCCATCTTTGTCTTTGATGACTACATCTACTGTCGCATCTGGTTCAGTTTTACCAGTCACTGTCGGAGTTGTATCGTTGGTTACTTCTACTGGATCAATTGATACTACTGGACAAGTCGTATCCACTTCGAAGCCTTCAGTTGCAGGATCTGATGGATTACCAAGTTTGTCTTTCGCTACTGCTTCAACAGTGTACTCACCTTCTGGCAATGCTTCAGTTGGAATGAACGACCAAGAACCATCTGGATTAACTGTCGCAGGGCCTTGTGCTACAGGGTTGCCATTAGCATCTTTTACAATAACATCAACAGTCGAATCTGGTTCTGTTGTACCTGTGATTTCTGGCGTTGTGTCATTTGTAGAATCAATCGGATCGATTGTGATATCCGGACCATCCAAGTCAACTTCGAAGTCTTCAACCGCCTGAGCAGTGTTACCCGCCTTGTCTGTCGCAACTGCAACAACATCTTGCTGACCTTCTGCTAGATCTTCAGATGGTGTGTAAGTCCAAGTACCATCTGGATTTACTGTCGCAGGACCAGTAACTACTTTACCATTTTCATCAGTAATGGTGACTTGTACAGAAGAACCAACTTCTGTTGTACCTGTGATTTCTGGTGTTGTGTCGTTTGTATCTTCAATTGGATTGATAGATACATTTGTTGGAGGAGTAACATCAACGCGGAACTCTTCTGAATCTGGAGCACCTTTGTTACCCAATTTATCAGTCGCTACACCAGTTACTGTGTAGTCGCCTTCTGGAGCTTCAAAGAATGGTACATATTTGAAGTTACCTTCAGCATCGGCATATACAGTTGCTGTTAATACTGAACCTGTTGGGACATGAGTAATAACTAAGTCAACTTTTGCACCAGCTTCAGTTTTACCTGTAAATTCTGGTGTTTTGTCATTGATTTCATCAGTTAAAGAAACTGGATAAACATCAATGTCTGGACCAATCGTATCAACGATAAAGTCTTCAATTGCTTGTGCTTTGTTACCCGCTTTGTCAGTCGCAACTGCAACCACATTTTGCTTACCATCAGTAAGAACATCAGAAGTAAACGTCCACGACCCATCTGCATTTACAGTCGCTGGGCCTGAAACTTCTTTACCATTTTCGTCAGTTAGAGTCACAACAACAGTTGTACCTGGCTCTGTTTTACCCGTAATGGTTGGTGTATTGTCATTTGTATCATTTACAGGATCAATTGAAACACCAATTGGCGACGTTGTATCTACATCAAACTCTTCAGTAGCTGGTTCGCCTGTATTACCAAGAGAATCTTTACCTACAGCCTCAACTGTATAATCACCTTCTGGTAATTCAGTCGTCGGAGTATAGGTCCAAGTACCATCTGGATTAACCGTCGCTGGACCTTGTGCTACAGGGTTGCCGTCTTTGTCTTTGATCACAACATCAACTGTCGAACCTGGCTCAGTTGTACCTGAAATTTCTGGAGTCGTGTCGTTTGTAGAGTCTATCGGATCAATTGTCACAACCGGACCATCAACATCTACTGTGAAGTCATCATTTGCAGAACCAGTATTTCCAGCAGGATCTTTCGCAGTTGCTTCAACTGTGTATTCGCCTTCAGGTAAATCAGTCGTTGGCGTGTAAGTCCAAGTACCATCTGGATTAACCGTCGCTGGACCTTGTGCTACTGGATTGCCATTTACATCCTTAACGATTACGTCAACAGTTGTACCTTGTTCAGTGGTACCTGTGATGTCTGGAGTAGCATCATTGGTTACGTCAATTGGATCAATAGTCACAACAGGAACAGTAGTATCGATCACTAGGTCAACTGGAGCATCAACAGTTGCTTCATTACCTGCAGGGTCTTTCGCAGTTGCTTCAACTGTGTACTCGCCTTCTGGTAATTCAGTTGTTGGAGTATAAGTCCAAGAACCGTCTGGATTAACCGTCGCTGGACCTTGTGCTACAGGGTTACCATCTTTGTCTTTAACAACAACATCAACTGTCGCACCGGGCTCAGTTGTACCTGTTAATTCAGGCGTCGTGTCATTGGTCTCTTCAACTGGGTTGATTGATACCACTGGTGGAACTGTATCTACAACAAAGTCTTCATTCGCATCAGCAGTGTTACCCGCCTTGTCAGTTGAAACCGCAACAACTTTCTGCTCACCTTCAGCCAAAGGCTCAGATGGTGTGAAGGTCCAAGTACCGTCTGGATTTACTGTCGCAGGACCTTTAACTTCTTTACCATTTACATCAGTTACAGTCACAACAACTGTTGTACCTGGTTCAGTGGTACCTGTGATGTCTGGTGTTGAATCATTGGTAAGGTCGATTGGATCAATCGTTACACTTGTAGCAGAAGTATCAATTACTAGATCAACTGGAGCATCAACAGTTGCTTCATTACCTGCAGGATCTTTCGCAGTTGCTTCAACTGTGTACTCGCCTTCTGGTAATTCAGTTGTCGGAGTATAAGTCCAAGTACCATCTGGATTAACCGTCGCTGGACCTTGTGCTACAGGGTTACCATCTTTGTCTTTAACAACAACATCAACTGTCGCACCGGGCTCAGTTGTACCTGTTAATTCAGGCGTCGTGTCATTGGTCTCTTCAACTGGGTTGATTGATACCACTGGTGGAACTGTATCTACAACAAAGTCTTCATTCGCATCAGCAGTGTTACCCGCCTTGTCAGTTGAAACCGCAACAACTTTCTGCTCACCTTCAGCCAAAGGCTCAGATGGTGTGAAGGTCCAAGTACCGTCTGGATTTACTGTCGCAGGACCTTTAACTTCTTTACCATTTACATCAGTTACAGTCACAACAACTGTTGTACCTGGTTCAGTGGTACCTGTGATGTCTGGTGTTGAATCATTGGTAAGGTCGATTGGATCAATCGTTACACTTGTAGCAGAAGTATCAATTACTAGATCAACTGGAGCATCAACAGTTGCTTCATTACCTGCAGGATCTTTCGCAGTTGCTTCAACTGTGTACTCGCCTTCTGGTAATTCAGTTGTTGGAGTATAAGTCCAAGTACCATCTGGATTAACCGTCGCTGGACCTTGTGCTACAGGGTTGCCATCTTTGTCTTTGATCACAACATCAACTGTCGCACCTGGCTCAGTTGTACCTGTTAATTCAGGCGTCGTGTCATTTGTTGGCGCACGATCATCAATCGCAACTGGTGGAGGTGTTGTATCAACAATTACACCAGCAACATCTGGAACAGGAGTAACGTTACCTGCCAAATCACGCGCAACCGCTTCTACAGTATACTTACCATCTACTAGATCAGTCGGAGTATAAGACCAAGTACCATCTGCATTTGGAGTAATCACTGCAGATTGAACAACTTGACCTGCCTCATCTTTAACAGTTACACGAACCATTTGAACATCAGGTTCTGTGGTTCCGTTAAATGTCGGAGTCGGATCATTGGTTAAACCATAATCCACTACTTCTACAAGAGGAGCAACAGTATCAACGATAACCTGAATAGAATCTGTATTAAAATTACCTGCTTTATCATAACCACGGGCAATTAAAGTATATTCACCGTCTGCAAGTTTAACACCTGTGTTATACGACCATTTATTAGTTGTTAAGTCATAAGTCGTTGCAGGTCCTTTAGAAACCACATTTCCATCTTTATCCAAGATTTCCAGTTCGGCTCTTACAACATCATTTTTTGTATTTCCAGTAAATATGTATTCTGGATTTTTTATATGGAAAGCCACGCTCGTCTCCGCTTTTAAGAGCTTTTCCGATGCAGCTACGGACTGCAAAGAGAAAGCTGCAAATTTTGCAGCGACTGCTGATTGCTGGGTAACAACCCATTCATCATCATCATCACTGCCGTTATCAGGTGGATCAATAGTAATTTCAGGAGGTGTTGTATCGATTTCTAATCCACCAATCCCTTCTTCTTTTTTCTCATTACCAGCAGGGTCTTTCGCAGTTGCATCAACTGTATATTCACCTTCTGGTAGCTCTTCTGTTGGTGTGTAAGTCCAAGAACCATCTGGATTCACAGTCGCAGTACCTTCAACAACTGGGTTTCCATCTTTATCTTTGATCACAACATCAACTGTTGAACCTGGTTCAGTTTTACCTGTAATTTCTGGTGTTAAGTCATTAGTTGTAATAGGAGGATCGATCGAGATTTCAGGAGGTGTTGTATCAATCACTAACTCTTCTGCTGGAGCATCAGTTTCATTACCTGCAGGGTCTTTCGCAGTTGCTTCAACTGTGTATTCGCCTTCTGGTAATTCAGTCGTCGGAGTATAAGTCCAAGAACCGTCTGGATTAACCGTCGCTGGACCTGTCGCTACTGGATTGCCATCTTTGTCTTTAACAACAACATCGACAGTTGCACCTGGCTCAGTTTTACCTGTTAACTCAGGAGTCGTATCGTTAGTTTCCACTGGTGGATCAATTTCGATGATTGGTGGAGTGGTATCAATCACCAATTCTTCTGGAGCAGCATCAGTTTCGTTACCTGCAGGATC
>NZ_JCAKMZ010000059.1:0-5342 GCF_059515865.1 Acinetobacter sp. CY73
ATGACAAATGTATTTATATGCTTGAACCGACTGAATTAAACCAGAAATTAGTTGGGCAATATATTTCATTTCTAGAGTATCCGGATGGGACTGTGGCCCTCATGCATCAAGGACGAAAGCTCAACTACAGCATCTTCAATAAATTGGCTGGGCTACAGCAAAATGAGATTGTTGAAAATAAACGTTTAGGTTCAGTTCTAGCGCATATTCAACAGCAGCATGAAGCATTGGAAAAACAGAATAAACGTTCAAGAACAAACAAAAGTATGCCAAGTCGTAAAGCTCAGAAAGCCGGTATTGAACAAAGAAAGTTGAATCCTGTGCTTGACTCTTGTCGTTAAAAACAGGACATTTTAAATGGTTTATCGCATAGACATTTTAATTGGTGAATAACATCTCGAATCAAGCTTATTTCGAGCAATCATTTTAGATAAAATCTCTTATAAGAAGTGAAGTTAAATCTATTATTTATAGAAAAGCTGATATGCAAAACATATCAGCTTTTTATTTTTTATAGTGAATTGCAATTTTTTTATAAAATCAAACAATCACATTCAAGGTCACATCAATATTGCCACGCGTTGCATTAGAGTAAGGGCAAACGATATGCGCTGCGTCCACCAACTTTTGAGCCTCGCTTTGTTCTAAACCTTCTAAGTGAATATTTAAGGTCGCAGCAATACCAAAACCTGTAGGAATAGGGCCAATACTTACTTCACCTTCAATATAGGCATCAGGTGTAATTTTTAATTTATCACGGTTTGCAACAAACTTCATCGCACCTAAGAAACACGCTGAATAACCCGCAGCAAACAACTGCTCAGGATTAGTTCCACCACCCGGACCACCCATATCTTTAGGCACAGCGAGTTTGACATCCAAAATTCCATCTGATGAAGTCGCACTTCCATCACGACCGCCAGTTGCTTTCGCTTTTGCAGTGTAGACAATTTTTTCTAAAGACATGAACTTATCCCAATTCATTATATTGAACTAAGATCGTGGCTGAATTTGATTGAAAAATAAGCAGTAGAATTGTAAAGATGCAGAGCGAGTTAAATTAAAAATGAACCGAATCAATATTGGATTAATTTTCGATGCTGCATTAAAGGCATAGATTCGCGAATTTTAGATTGTTCTTCTAAGTTAAAGGGAACAGTAATGAGCTGAGCGCCTTCTTGATACACCATATCTAAAAGTTGACCGCGACTATTCGTCGCCGAAGTATGACCCCATGTTTGACGTTTCTCACCATGCCAACCTTGTTGTGCAGCACCTAACACTTGACATTGACTGTCCATGGCACGTGCTTGAAGCAATAACTGCCAATGCATTTCACCAGTGGTATAAGTAAAAGCAGCAGGAGCAGTTAAGATATTTGCACCACGATTTCTTAAAGTCAGTGAAAGTTCTGGAAAACGCAGGTCATAACACACCATTAAGCCAATATTGCCAAAAGGAGTCATTGCTAAGACAACTTCATCGCCAGGCTCAAAAAACTGAGACTCTTGATAGCCACCGACCGCATCACCGACTTGAACGTCAAACAAGTGGATCTTGTCATAACGTGCTTCGGTTCTTTCAGGGCTAATACATAAGCTGACTGTACGAACACGACCATCTTGAATCACCGTACCATTTGGGCGATAAGGGCAAGGGAGAGTGCCTGCAACGATCCAAAGTTGATATTGATGTGCCAGATTTTGTAAACGCGTTTGAAACTCATCAAAACGGTCAGCTGTTTCACGTTGTTTTCCAGCAGCAAAACACACGAAGTTTTCTGGAAAAACGATCAGGCTCGCGCCTTGAGCTTTACTTTCAATCATCAATGACTCAATCACACTGAAGTTTACTTCAATGTCATTTTGAGAATTCATTTGAACAACGGAAAGTAAAGTCATGACTCATCCCATACGTGGACTAGATTTTATAGTCTAGCTTTTATCATTTAGATGCTGTGATCAATCGTGTCTTGCTGTTTTTCGAGCTGTTTAACCAAAGGTTCAAACATATTTTGATTGCTTTCATTTAATTTCATCAATGTACGATGCGCATCTAATACTGTAGAAAGCATGGTGTTATGTGAAATATGTTCATCCAAGAGTGCACGTGTGCAAACATTTGGATCACCACAATAATTCAAAATTACAAAAACTTGACCTAGACCCATACTATTGGCAAGCGTGGTGATATCTGGGTTTGTAGACAGCATCACTGCTTGGATATGATGAATTTGTTTCAGTTTCAGACCAAGCTTTGCCAATATGCCTAAAACAGTACTATCTATAAATGTGGTTTGGGTTAAATCAACAATCGCGCCAGTGACGTTACTTTGCTGTTCAATCCGAGACAAAAGTTTGTCTAGACTAATACAAGATTGGGCTCGCACTTCACCAATAATTTTGAAAATATGCGTTCCATTCAAGCTTGCATATTCAACATGACCTGTTGACATATAAATGCCATTTGCAGAGAAGGATTGGAAAATTATCACATAGCGCAACCCTATTCTCAAGTAGTCTAGGGTCGTAGAAGTGAGTAAAAAACTCTAGGGTATTGATTATAAACTTAATTCAATCTTTTTAGACTTAAAATCGCAATATCATCAGCAACATGTTCTGGTGCTTCAAATGAATGATTTTGCAAGTGATAGACCAATTGAGCAAATTGTTCATTGAGCCCACCGTCAAAAGGTTCAAGTGCACCATCCGAACAAATGATAAAACGAGCATGACGATTCAAGGTACATTCTTGTTCTTCGATGTCGAGGTCTTCAGTCAGTCCTAATGGAAAACTACTGGTATTTAAGATACGAGGGGGTTGATTCGGCTCAAAAATAATAGCAGGAGGGTAATGACCCGCACTAGACCATTTCAATTGATGTGTTTCTAGATTCAAAACACCTGCAATCATCGTGATATGCTTTTCAATATTTTCTTGAACGAGCATTCCATTCAATTTTTTAAGTAATTCACGTGGAGTTTTAGAGCGACCATGAAAGGCAGCCATCCAAGATGTTAAAAGCGAACTGGTGACACCATGTCCTGAGACATCAGCGAGATAGAAAATGATTTCTTTATCGCTAATCTTCCAATAGTCATACCAATCACCTGATAAATAGGCAGAAGGTTGAAACAAAGTCTCAAACTCATAATTTTGCAGTTCAATTGGATTAGGGAGAAGTTTCTTTTGTAGTTCAGCTGCGGATGGTAGATCGCGACTATCTTGATTACGTTTATATTGTGCATCAATTTTAAGTAATGATTCTTCAAGTTGGCTTGGAAGCTTTGTCCAAATCCAGCCGGCCAATGCTCCGAGTTCCCAAGCTTGAGAGAGCTCACTACCTTGATCTTCATGACCAATCACGATGGTCGGAATCGACCATTTATAGTGAAGAAAATCATTCACGTCTGCAATAGCAATGATCGTAGGATCATAGAGATGAATATCTTCTATATGAATCATTTGCAAACTCGGAAGAGTATCTAGAACGAATTCTAAATTTGGAATTGTGCGAGTGGGCTGAATGAAATACATGGAGTTGAAGATTGATCCTAATGATGATGCTTTTCACTATCTTAGACCAAGTAAAAAGCATATCCAAGCATTAAGCTAAACAGAAAACTCATGCTTGTCAGTGATGGACACTTAAATGGGGTGAGAAATGACTAATAAATTCTATGGATTTATCTTTCAATGCCTAGAACCCTAAAGTAATAGGCATAATCATTTCGCTAAATACTTTTATTTTATAAAACCTTACTCTTTTGCATTGCCATCATTGGATAGGCTATCCTCAATGAATAAACCATCACTTGATTCAATACCTTTCTTCTCTGCGATTTGAAAGTTTTTACGTTGAAGGTAAATGTCACGTAAAGCTGCGTATTTGTCACCTTGTAAGACTTGTTCAACGTCTAAAAGTTGTGAACGAGCATCAATACCACGCATCGCTTGTTCACCATAATAAAGACGGTCATTATTCTCTAAAATGTATTTTTGAGGTCTGGCTTGACTATCTACAATACGCCCTAAGCTGTCGCGGAATGTACTTGGACCCATGACTGGTAGCATTAAATAAGGGCCAGAAGGCACACCATAATAACCCAGTGTTGTTCCTAAATCTTCTTCCTCAGTACTCATGCCTAAACGATTCGCTGGATCTGCAAAACCTAAAGTTGTGACTGTATTTAAAGTGAAGCGACCTAAGGTTTTCGCTGCGCGAGTAAAACGCCCTTGTGCAAGTTGGTTCACAGCATTCCACGGTTCGCCCAAGTTTTTACGGAAAGATCGATATGAGCCACGGACTTCAGTTGGAACTTTTTTGGTGTATTGAACAGCCAATGGACGAGCTATATTTCGATCGAGTACATCGTTGAATTCATAAATTTGACGATTTAAAGGCTGAAGCGGATCTTTTACTTCTTCGGCTTGAGCCGCATTTGCATCGACTTTAAGTTGGTCTATTTTAATTGACTTTAATTCTTTTAAAGCTTCAAGCCGAGGATGGCGAGTAACTGCATCCTGTACATTATTCTTAGTTTCTGCATTTTGGGAATCTATACTATCTGAGTCCAATGCATCACTCGTTCGGCTTGCTTCTGTATCTGTAGACAACGCCTGATTTGCAGATTCTTGATTAGCATTTAAAGCATCTTGAGCATAAGTTGTTGTACTTAATCCAAGCGCCAGCATACTTACCCATAAAATATTCTTATGATGCATAACAAACCCAAATATAATAATGAAAGGAAAAAGTACTCTATATATGACTGTAAAAAGCACTCATGTTCTATATTAACAGCTTATTAAAATGAGATGTTAATGCTAATTTGATCGAAAACTATCTCATATTTGTGCAAATAATGTGAAATTAATTAACTTTTGCATGAAAAAGATACAGTCAGGCAAAATATTTAAAAATAGGGGTTGTGCCTGATCTGAAATCCTGTAGAATGCACATCCATCGGCGGTGATGAAGATTAAAACTTCTGATAAAACAGTAACTTAGCATTAATTGGTTAAGTTGGGTTTTAGAAAGAAAGTTTAAAATAATTTGAAATTGCAGTTGACTATTTATCGAAAGAGAGTAGTATAGCCGACCTAGCTTGCTGGTGACGAACCAACAAGAAGATCATTAAGAGATTATGAAGAACAACTTGTGTGGATTTTTACTGATTGATTAATCGAAATTATTTTCATTGATTGATGGTAGAAATGACTCGAAGTTTATTTGAGAAATATTTGTCAGAAGATTGATGAGCCAAGATTGGTGCCCTATAGGCACTAAGCAATATTAAACTGAAGAGTTTGATCATGGCTCAGATTGAACGCTGGCGGCA
>NZ_JCAKMZ010000060.1:0-4529 GCF_059515865.1 Acinetobacter sp. CY73
GGCTTTGTTGCATAAACCTAGCATGTAAGGCTTATTCAGCAATATAATTTCAAAATGAATAAACCTGCAGCTAAAATCTACCATACAACCAATTGGTCATCCTATAATCGAGCCTTAATTAATCGAGGCAATATTTCCATTTGGTTTGATCCAAAGACTCAGTGGTATGCACAATCACAAGGCAAGCAAGGTCGAAATCAAACCTATTCCGATACAGCGATTCAATGCTGCTTAATGATCAAATCTCTATTTCGACTCTCTTTACGCATGGTTACAGGTTTTGTTCAAAGCCTGATTAAGCTTTGTGGATTAGATTGGACAGCTCCGGATTATTCCACCCTTTGTCGTAGACAGAAGCATATTAATATTGCGATTAGCTATCAAAAAAGTAGTAATGGGCTGCATCTACTTGTAGATTCTACTGGCTTGAAGTTTCTTGGTGAAGGTGAATGGAAATGCAAGAAACATGGGTCTGAATATCGTCGCCAATGGCGTAAGCTTCACATTGCTATAGATGCTAAAACCCTGCAAATACGTGCAGTACAACTCACCACAAATGATGTCAGTGATTCTCAAGTATTTGAAGATTTACTTGCTCAAATTCCCTTGGATGAACAAATTGATTCTGTTTATACAGATGGTGCTTATGACACGAAGCACTGCCGACAACTCATTTTAGATCGAGATGCATATGCGGTCATTCCACCGAGAAAGAATGCAAAACCTTGGAAAGATCAACAAGCGAGGTCTATAGAACGCAATGAGTTATTGAAAACAGTCAAACGGCTAGGAAGATCGCTTTGGAAAAAGTGGTCTGGTTATCATCGTCGAAGTTTGGTGGAAACCAAGATGCATTGCATCAAATTATTAGGCGATAAATTAACATCAAGAAGTTTCCCTAGTCAGGTGAATGAGATTCATGCACGCATAGCGGTCTTGAATAAATTCACAGAATTAGGTCGCCCTCATACCCAAGTTGTCTCTTAAATTTAA
This sequence comes from Acinetobacter sp. CY73, assembly GCF_059515865.1. Taxonomy (NCBI): domain Bacteria; kingdom Pseudomonadati; phylum Pseudomonadota; class Gammaproteobacteria; order Moraxellales; family Moraxellaceae; genus Acinetobacter; species Acinetobacter sp. CY73. Next base: position 994 of record NZ_JCAKMZ010000060.1, read on the forward strand.
CTCAATTAGGGTAGCTCTGCCTTTCAAACCTTTGTGCAACAAAGCCCTTGATGAGTAACTATATAATCATAGGTAATCACTCCACAAAGTGCTATTAAAAAGAAACTGAATTAGCTCTTTAAACTTCTGCTCACAATTAATCCTTTTATAACCAGTTTACACTGAAGTTATCGAGGTCAAATGATGATGCACTAAAAAACTATAACTTATAACCCACTACAAATGATCATCAGTCACCTCTTAGGTTAAAATCTTTACATTCATCAGCATGGTCAGAAAATTTTGCGAAAAAGTTATGCCATCCAAATGAAGATTCTAACTCCTCATTATTTTGAATAGGTTTCGGAGTTTCATAACCAATAATCCAAAATGGAGCTGTTCTACAAATATTTTCAGGTATGATTTTTTGCTTCAAAGCTGTCTCAGCTGTTAAAAAATATAAATCGTCTTTTAAATGCACAAGAGCTCCCTTTAATGCCGCTTTAATGCACTGGTCTCCATCAATATAATCGTTATTCGTCATGTAACACTCCTTTTTTAGTAACTTACATTTATTAAATAATTTAATGCTTTGATTCATCATTAATTCTACTTAGTTGTCATCTACAATAGACGAAAGCTAAATATAAATCACTCAAGATCTTTTGAAAGTAATGATCTTTATAGTGATTATTACTGATTTTCAGACTTATACCTTTTTTACTTTTAGGCAAATTAAGCTATGCCTCTATCTCCTTCCATGATAATTTAATTCTCTCATGAAAAAATTCTTATATATGGCTTTTAGCTCGCGACAAAATTGACCAAACTCTTGGTGTTCTATTTTACTTTGAATATACACTTCCATACGAGCATCTATAAGACGAATACGGTGCTCAAAATAATCCAATATAAAATTGCTATTCAGCAAAGCTGTGAAAATTCGAAAATCAGCTTCGCTAAACACATTACCAGACTGATTTCTATTTATAAGCTTTAACAACATGCCTAATGCATTACTTTGAGAAATATCTTTTTTGTGTTGAAAGTGACGATTTTTATAAAGTTTTGACGCCAAGTCCACCCCAATATTTTTCAACTTCGAATTCGCATTCTTTCCTTCAACTACATCTATAATATCATTCAAGGTTGATGTTATTTTGAACATTTCTTTTATGTTATCAACTTGCTCCACATGTTCCCTTATTATCTGAGTATGCCAACGATCAGGAAATATTGCGTCTTGAATAAACCTGAAATTAGGAGCTACTTTTTCTAAGATCTCTTTTAATTTGAGCTTTTTTTTAATTTGAGATGTATTCAACTGTTTCTAAAATACTCTGCAAGAGAGTAAAGCTCTTACAATATTTGCTGATACTTTGCTTTCATCTGCACCATTGCTATCCGTAATCTTAAACCCTCTCGAAACTTAATCGTTCACTCAGACACAGGAAGCCAATATTTGCAGTAAAGAATATCGGAATATGCTTGAAAAATATGTTTCGAAGGCTCAATGAGTAAAAAGGGAGATTGTTACAATAATACGCCGATTGAAACATTTGGGGAACTAAAGAACGAACTTCTACATCATTGTAATTATAAAACAAGGAAGGACGCTAAGGCTGATATTACAAAATATAGAGTTATTTTATAATCCAGCAGAGAATTCGGAAAGGATTGCATTTTAAGACACCAAATCAAATGGCATAGGACTTTTACAAGTTGGCTGCCTAGAATCTCCCAAGTGAAAGCCTCTTGTTAATTCAGCACACATCAGTTGATTGGAGTATTTGTTAAAGGACTTACAGAAAAAGGATATTCAGACTAAAAATTATTTGCTGATTATCGATAATGCCTCAATTCATAAAGGTCAAGCGATTGATGATTTAGCAGCAAAATACAAGACAGGAATCGTTTATCTACCTGCGTATAGTCCCGACCTCAATCCTATTGAAAAAGCATGGTCTGTCTTAAAAAATAAAGTCAGGCACATCATTGCTCATAACAATAAAACCATTTAGGGAGCTCTGAGTATCGTATTTAAGATGATGTAGCTTATGTTTGATATTTGGCTATATCCTACTAAATAAATTAAAAACCAAAATAATTATTTAGAAAATCAAATAAAAGCATTAATTAACCCGAATCCTGTTTAAGCCAATGATTCCATAATTTGAATCGTTGGCTTATTTCGATGGGTTAATTGATATGCACATAACGAAGCATAAATTCCGCTGAGAAATCCATGAGTACTACGTGCTTTACTCGTCACTAAATTATATTGCCCTTTCAATAAGCTGAATAATGTTTCTATCTTATTGCGTTGCCTTAGGTGATATTCATCTGATGCACTGAGTTTAACAGATTCCATGTTCTTCCGATGATAAGTAATCAAATCAATACCTTGATCTTGTAACCTACTTTTTAATTCTTGGCTGATGTAACCTCGATCCCCATAAAGTTTTGCTTTTATACCAGCAACCAATTGTTCAACCATTTTTATGTCAGCAACATGTCCATTCGATAAAGCAGAACAAGCAATTTCCCCAAATTGGTTCATTGCAATATGCAATTTACAGCCATAAAACCAGCCCATTGAACTTTTACCACGTGATGCAATTTGGACTAATGATTTATGGCGCTGAATACGTTGATTTTTACAAACTGGAAGAGTTGTTGAATCAATCCATAAATATTGAGTGTCTTGGTCTTTCATCAGCGACACATGTAAAGCATGTAGTGCTAATTCATGCATATTGATTAGATGAATCATCCGTTGGTAGCAAGGCAAGTACTTAAATAAATGGTTTTTATCTTCTTTTAACCAAATGAAAAAGGCTTTGAAATTATTGAAATGAGAACATTTGTACCAAATAGCGATAAAACAGATTTCTGAAATGGTTAAATGAGCAGTTCTGATTCTTAAGGAACGATTACTTTGCTTAAGAAAATTCCAATAGGTTGCTTCAAATTTGAGAAAGAAATCATCAATTACGCAGAATAATTCGGTACTATTAAACATTAGGACTAGGGTTGTGAGTTTTGTGTGGTAACTCAACTGATGGCTCTAGTCCTCTCATTTTTCAAGTCAATTTCTTATCCGCGATTCAGGTTAACAATAGGATATTACTAATGGAATGGCTCATTGGGATAGGTATCTTTATTTTATTTTGCTTAATATAACCCGAATCCTGCTTAAGCCGATGAATCAATAATTTGAATTGTTGGCTTATTTCGATGGGTTAATTGATATGCGCATAGCGAGGCGTAAATCCCACTTAGAAATCCATGAATGCTACGTGCTTTACTCGTCACTAAATTGTATTGACCTTTCAATAGGCTGAATAACGTTTCTATTTTATTGCGCTGTTTTAAGTGATATTCATCTGGCGCACTGAGCTCAACAGACCGCATGTTCTTTCGATGATAGGTAATCAAATCAATACCTTGATCTTTTAACTTAATTTTTAAATCTTGACTAATATAACCACGATCCGCATAAAGCTTTGCCTCGAACCCCTCGACCAACTGCTCCACCATTTTGATGTCAGCAACAT
>NZ_JCAKMZ010000061.1:0-3310 GCF_059515865.1 Acinetobacter sp. CY73
CAAGGCTCATGTGATCGGAGTATTTTTCTGTGTTGGTTGGAGTATTTGTTAAAGGACTTACAGGAAAAGGATATTCAGACTAAAAATTATTTGCTGATTCTCGATAATGCCTCAATTCATAAAGGTCAAGCGATTGATGATTTAGCAGCAAAATATAAGACAAGAATCGTTTATCTACCTGCGTATAGTCCCGACCTCAATCCTATTGAAAAAGCATGGTCTGTCTTAAAAAGTAAAGTCAGGCACATTATTGCTCAGAACAATAAAACCATTCAGGAAGCTCTGGATATCGTATTTAAGATGATGTAGCTTATGTTTAATATTTAGCTATACATTTCATTTCTGGAGTATCCGGATGGGACTGTGGCCCTCATGCATCAAGGACAAAAACTCAACTACAGCATCTTCAATAAATTGGCTGGGCTACAGCAAAATGAAGTGGTTGAGAACAATGATTAAAATTTAATTTCATAATAGTTTAATTAATTTATCAACACCTTTCAATTCACCATTTGATTTCAGAGAAATTAAATATTAATTTTTTCTCAATATCATACTGAAATTTATAAGTTGTATTTTTAAAAACCACTAAGAAAAATAAAACACCATCAGTTTTGTAAATGTCAGAAAAATAATATAAATTATCTTTAAAAGTGCTCCATAATTCTTTTCTAAAATCAAAAACTACATTTCCATCAATATCTAATATATAACAATTATTTATATTAATATCTTGTTCAAAAGGACCTTGAATAATAGCAATATGTCTATAATCATAAAATTCAGAAAATATTTTATATTCATTATTAATTATTTCATGAGATGAATTATCTGAATTCTTCCATTTGACTCCTATAGGTGATAATTGTTTTACATTCAATCTATCTGGATTGTTAATTCTATCATAACCGTAATTATCATATATTTTTTCAAAAGTTTTTAACACTGAATTCATTCACATAATCCTAATGTAAATATTTGTCTTGGTTCACCTATTGGGATTAGCTTAGCTCTATCACTAAAATTAAGTATCTGTACTTGAGTTCCGCCACCTGAATAAAGGTTTCCATTGAATGTCTGTGGACCTACCGGTCCTGTTTGAATTCGAACACCTTCTGGAATTAAATAGGTTTGAACATGTGAAATTTCTGGTTTAAATTGAGGCGTGACTGCTAACTGATTTCTTACATAATCAACATTTGGGATACTATCTAATGTTGCCCATCCACCTGGTTTGTTAGATGGTTGACCTGGACTTAATGCCATATTGACTATCAACCCACCCTTTGGCACTACTGATGACTCTATTTTAGCACCAGGTCCCCATGGATCAATACTTGAGGGTGCTGTCAAAGCTTTCATTAATCCGTAAGGATCTACCCATTCTACAGGATTAGGCGCATACTGAAAGTTATTATCACCTCCTGCCAATCCTATCGGATCATGACTGATAAACCGCCCAGCATCAGGGTCATAGTAGCGGAAACGGTTATAATGTAAACCTGTTTCAACATCATAAATTTGACCTTGAAAACGATGCGGTTGCAGTAAGTAGCTTTGCTCTACTGCATTCAACTGAATTGGATTTAACTCTTGAGCTTGTGCAACCTCTTGCCACTCAACGGTAACCGTATTACCCCATTGCTTGGTATACCGCCTCCCATTCATTCAATGTTTCCTGAATTTGAAGTCAGTTCTCTTGGTGTACCTAAATAATCTTGTGCTGCAATAAAGCCATTTTACGTTAATTAGCTCTGCGCAAGATGTAGCTTTTAACCAAAACATAAAATTAAATTTTAGGTTTAAAAAAATAAAAATTGATATAAAAATATCTAATCGAATAATTTTTTGTAAGTATAATCATCATAAATATTGAAATAAAATATCTTACCTTTTTTATTGTATATTTCACCTATTTCATGAGTTTCAAAAGAACCTTTTTCAATAAACATAGAGAAGTTTTTCAGAATTAGACTCCAGATATCATTTGAAAAATTTAAAACAATATTATTGTTATTTAACTCCAGTAGATCTAAATCTCCGTTATTAATATTAAAATAAAGATTATATATTTTTTCTTCTTTATTATTTTTCATGAAAATAATTTCTTTATCTACACTATCTAATCCCTTATAAGAAATTAGTTTTATATTATTTTCATCTAGCACTAAATCTAAATTATTACGACTACTCTCAATAAGTCTTATCATAAGTTATTACTCAACAACAATCTAATGGAACATGAACATTTTTCGAAACTGTAAAATTCTCACCATTAGCTCCTCTTGGAGTCAGAAATTCAAAATGTACGTGTGGTGTATTTAGAACTATTGGGCTTCCCATACCATGTTTTCCTAAATAATCAGAAGGTGTCGTTCTAAATTGTCTAGCACCATCAGCGCTTCTCCATTTACCTGGACCCACCTTAACAAAGTCATCTCCTAGAAATTTTTTAATTTCATCTTTGATTTTAGACTTACACACCACTCTGCGCCATTCACTAACTTGCTGCGTCGAATTTTTAGATTTATCTTTGCCGCTCAATACATTAGGATTAATTGAACCTGATTTATATTTTAAACCCAAAGGATCTATATAATCAGTAGGATTTGGAGCATAAATAAAATTATTCCCCCCACCCAATAGCCCAATAGGATCATGGCTAATAAACCGCCCTGCATCAGGGTCATAGTAGCGGAAGCGGTTGTAATGTAAACCCGTCTCGTTGTCATAAATCTGCCCCTGAAAACGATGCGGTTGCAGTAAATAACTCTGCTCAACCACATTCAGTTGAATCGAGTTTAATTCTGTGCTTTGCGCTACTTCTTGCCATTCAACTGTAACCGTGTTGCCCCATGCCTGATATACCGCTTCCCATTCGATATTTCCTGAGTGTGAGGTGAGTTCTCTAGGCGTACCTAGGTGATCATTCTGATACCAATAAACCTGATGCTTAGTGTGTTTTGGTGGTTCATCATTACTGGCTTGATGGATATAGCCAAATATGAAACATAAGCTACATCATCTTAAATACGATATCCAGAGCTTCCTGAATGGTTTTATTGTTCTGAGCAATGATGTGCCTGACTTTACTTTTTAAGACAGACCATGCTTTTTCAATAGGATTGAGGTCGGGACTATACGCAGGTAGATAAACGATTCTTGTCTTATATTTTGCTGCTAAATCATCAATCGCTTGACCTTTATGAATTGAGGCATTATCGAGAATCAGCAAATAATTTTTAGTCTGAATATCCTTTTCCTGTAAGCCCTTTAACAAATACTCCAACCAACACAGAAAAATACTCCG
>NZ_JCAKMZ010000062.1:0-2311 GCF_059515865.1 Acinetobacter sp. CY73
TTGTGCTGGCGACAATAGCAAGAGTGAACCACCTGATCCCTTCCCGAACTCAGAAGTGAAACCTCTTTGCGCTGATGGTAGTGTGGGGTTACCCATGTGAGAGTAAGTCATCGCCAGCTCATTATTCTAAACACCCCCTGACTCGTGCAGGGGGTGTTTTTTTATGTTTAAAGCATTCTAAAAATTACGTTAAGCAACACTCAGAGCTGAAAGGCACTAAAAAGCTGTTTATAATATAATCAAAATTATTAATGATTATATTAATCAATATATTAAATGCATTGTAGTAATACATTTTTTCAATAAAAATCACTAAAATCACCCATTTCTAGACTATGGTTCTATTTTAAAAAAATACAAATTATGTGAAAGTTATCTCACACACTTTGGTAGCTCAGTGTTGATGAGTAATGCATAAAAATTAAATTCTGCACTGTTCGGATTGCTATCAAAGTTCACTGAATTTCGATCTCACAGGAGGTGAGCAATGTCAAAGCAAGCTTTGAACGTTAATGACATTATTGACGAAGCAAAATTCACACCATTTCACTTCAATGTTGTTGCTTGGTGTCTACTCATTATCCTGTTTGATGGTTACGACTTAGCAATCAATGGCGTGGTCTTACCACTACTTATGGTGGAGTGGGGACTAAGTGCAGTTCAAGCAGGTATGCTCGCCAGTACTGCATTGGCTGGAATGATGTTTGGAGCCATGATTTTTGGTTCTTTGGCAGATAAAATTGGCCGTAAAAAAGTCATTATGATCTGTATCGTTCTATTTAGTGGTCTGACCGCTGCAGGTGGATTTGCATCGAATCCAACAGAATTTGGTATTTTACGTTTCTTAGCAGGCCTAGGGATTGGTGGTGTCATGCCAAACCTTGTTGCATTAACGTCAGAATATGCTCCGCGTAAAATGCGCAGTACATTAGTAACAACCATGTTTAGTGGTTATGCCGTTGGTGGTGTAATGGCTGCACTATTAGGTTCATGGTTTACCCCGAGTTTTGGTTGGCAAATCATGTTCTTTATTGCGGGTATTCCATTGTTGTTATTACCTGTAATTTGGAAATTCTTACCTGAATCTTTAACATTTATTGTGAAAGAAAATCGTCAAGCTGAAGCACGTCCAATTGTTGCTAAACTTGCGCCTCAGCTCAAAGTTGAGCCTACAACAGTATTTGAGCTTCACCATGTGGATGAGCCTGAGTCGGCAACGGTTGTCAGTTTGTTCCGTCGTGGTCGTATGGTAAATACCTTGTTATTCTGGACAGCATTCTTTACTTGTCTACTGACCATGTATGCATTGAGCAGTTGGTTGCCGAAACTCATGATGGCTGCTGGTTATTCTATGGATAACAGCTTGATGTTTATGATGGTGATGAATGTGGGTGCGGTCGTGGGTATTGTGGGTGGGGGTATTCTTGCCGATCGTTTCCACTTGAAACCAGTATTGATGTTCTTGGGTATTATGGGTGCGATTGTGATGAGCTTAATGGGCTTCATGTCGAATCAATTCCTTCTATACATCTTGGTATTCTTGGCGGGTGCTGCTTCAATCGGTTCGCAAATGTTGCTTTATAGCTATGTTGCTCAATACTATCCATTGGCTGTACGTTCGACAGGTATTGGTTGGTCGTCTGCGATTGGTCGTATGGGTGCGATTGTCGGCCCAATCATGATCGGTGCGTTGCTTGGTATGAATTTACCAGCTCATTTCAACTTCATGGCAGTGGGTCTACCTGTATTGATTACTGCAATCGCGGTTGCGTTAATCATGAATGAAGATGAAGCTGAGAAGATTAATGCAAGTAAACCTGCTGTAGCAAAAGCTTAAGTATAGTTTGCATATGAAAAAGCCTCCGGAAGGGGGTTTTTTTATGTTATAAATCAATAGTCTTACTAAAATTTAGAAAAAATATGATTGAAGAAAAGCCAAATAGTCGTAATATTCCCTTGCCGATACAAAGAGAAGTAAGGCAAAGATGTGGGTTCGGATGTGTTATTTGTGGGATGCCTTTGTATGAATATGAGCATATGGAAGAATGGGCTATAGTTAAACGCCACGTTGCAGATGAAATAACTTTATTATGTGATCATCACCATCGTGAGAAAACTAATGGGTTACTGCCAAAAGAAGTTGTTAAAAAAGCTAATAGACCTCTTGCGAAAGTAAAAACTATCCCCATATAAATGTCATGAGATATCAGAAATTAAACCATTTTTCAGATTCTGAATTCAAACGCTTGGTTGGCGTACCTCGGCAAGTTTTTACTGAAATGGTCGAGGTTTTAGCAAAAGCAGAATCACT
>NZ_JCAKMZ010000063.1:0-2285 GCF_059515865.1 Acinetobacter sp. CY73
AGGTTACAAGATCAAGGTATTGATTTGATTACTTATCATCGGAAGAACATGGAATCTGTTCAACTCAGTGCATCAGATGAATATCACCTAAGGCAACGCAATAAGATAGAAACGTTATTCAGTTTGTTGAAAGGTCAATACAATTTAGTGACAAGTAAAGCACGCAGTGTTCGTGGATTTCTCAGTGGAATTTACGCCTCGTTATGTGCATATCAATTAACCCATCGAAATAAGCCAACAATTCATATTATGGAATCATAGGCTTAAACAGGATTCGGGTTAATTTAGAAAATAACTGTGTTATTCACGACACTTATTATTATTTGAGTCACATTTTCAATATAATGGCGCTCAACGATTGAAAATAAATATTTGATTGAATGGAACCATCCCAACAGTATAAATTTTTACGTCACGCTTTGCGTGATGGACGAAGTTTTAATTCAAAGTCATCTTTTTGGCATCGTGTGCATCTTGATCCATGGTTGTTAATGCTGTTGGTGTTGAATGCTATATTTGGATTAATTATTGTCTACAGTGCGACTTCAGAAGATAGCAGTATGTTGGTTCGCCAAGCTTCTAGTTTTGTGATTGGATTCATTGTGTTGATTATATTTGCACAAATCCCGCCAAAAGTTTATCAGGTTATTAGTCCATATCTTTATGCCTTATCTATTGTCTTATTAGCCTTGGTTTTGGTGATTGGTGAGGTGCGTTTGGGTGCTAAACGTTGGATTTCTGTGCCAGGCCTCGGCAGTATGCAACCCAGTGAAATTATGAAATTTGCCATGCCTTTAATGATGGCATGGTATTTTTCACGAAAAGCAATTCCTCCGAAATTAATTCATGTGATCATTGCACTGTGCTTGATGATGATTCCATTTGTGTTGGTTGTATTACAACCTGACCTTAATATTGGACTGATTATTCCCGGCATTTTTGTTATTTTCTTAAGTGGAATATCTTGGCGTATTATTTTGGGGGGATTTGGTGCACTTGCTGCTTTAGCACCAATCGCTTGGATGTTTGTATTACAGGAATATCAAAAGAAAAGAATTGTGACACTCTTCGATCCTGAAGCAGATTCTTTAGGCGCAGGATGGAATATTATTCAGTCTAAAATTGCCATTGGCTCTGGTGGCTTGGTGGGTAAAGGATTTACCGATGGTACTCAGTCCCATTTGGGTTATCTTCCTGAACATCATACCGATTTTATTATGTCGACGCTTGCTGAAGAGTTTGGTTTTTTGGGTGTGTTGACTTTATTTGTTCTATTTGCAGCGATCATTATGCGTTGTTTATTCATTTCCTTGAATTCTTTTCATAGTTTTGGGCGACTATATGTGGGTGCAACAGCATTAACCTTCTTCTTTTTTGTGTTATTAAATGCTGGGATGGTAAGTGGTGTATTGCCTGTAACAGGCGATCCTTTACCTTTGATGAGTTATGGTGGTACTGCTGTCATTGCAACACTCGCGGGAATGGGGATCGTGATGTCGGTGCATACGCATCGTTAATGTGCAGAATTTAAAGTTAACCTGAGCAAAATCTCAGGTTTTTTTACAATTGAATGCTGGTCAATGTTTATTAAATGGCATATTAATTGCCTTATAACAATGAAAGATTATTGCAGGAGAGATGTTCTTCTCTGAACGCGCCGAAGGAGCAACGACCCCGGAATCTCTCAGGCAAAAGGACTGTAATCATCGTAAAACATCTGGAGAGAAGCCTTTTTTTAATCAAAAATATAAGGCTCACCGAAGGGGATGGATAGATTCAAATGGATTGAATCTGATTCGAAGCTCTCAGGTACAGTGACAGATGGGGCATATAGCTAAGAATCCAATATGAGCTACAATAGAAAAAACACTAAGATTTAGGATCATGCCAAAAACATATTCTGTCGATCTACGCGAAAAAGTCATGCAGTTTTATAAAGAATCACAGCATAAATCCAAAACGTGTGAACTATTTAATATTGCAAGAACCACCCTAGATGATTGGATCCTACTCGAACAGCAAACTGGTCAGCTCAAACAGCCTAAACCTCAAAATGCAGGACGCCCTTCGAGGATTCGAGATCTTCAAGCCTTTGAGCACTTCGTAAAAAATACACCGTTTACTCAGGCGAAAGATCTTGTCCCTCTGTTTGAACAACAATTCGGTTATACCGTTGGTTATCATGTCATTTTAAAAGCCCTTAATAAGATGGGATGGACGCGTAAAAAAAGAGTTTTCTTTACAGACAAGCCTGTAAATTAAGTCGTGCTGTATTTGAATGGTTC
>NZ_JCAKMZ010000064.1:0-1799 GCF_059515865.1 Acinetobacter sp. CY73
AGGCTGACTTGCCATCTTTACCATCTAAACCATTGCTACCATCTTGACCTTTAAGTGCGGCTAACCATTCTTTTTCAGTCCCGCTATATCCATTTTCTACAGCAAGCTCAAATGCTGATTTGCCATCCGCACCGTCTTTACCATTAGTACCGTCTTGGCCTGTAAGTGCTGCTAACCACTCTTCCTCTGTCCCGCTGTATCCATTTTCCACAGCAAGCTCAAAGGCTGACTTTCCATCAACACCATCTTTACCATCTAAGCCGTTGCTACCGTCTTGACCTTTAAGTGCGGCTAACCACTCTTCTTGTGTCCCGGTGTAGCCATTTTCTACTGCTAACTCAAATGCTGATTTGCCGTCCGCACCATCTTTACCGTCAACGCCGTCTTTACCATCTAGACCATTGCTACCATCTTGACCTGCAAGTGACGCTAACCATTCTTCTTGTGTCCCGGTGTAGCCATTTTCTACTGCTAACTCAAATGCTGATTTGCCGTCCGCACCATCTTTACCGTCAACGCCGTCTTTACCATCTAGACCATTGCTACCATCTTGACCTGCAAGTGACGCTAACCATTCTTCTTGTGTCCCGGTGTAGCCATTTTCTACTGCCAACTCAAAGGCTGATTTGCCATCCGCACCGTCTTTACCATTAGTACCGTCTTGGCCTGCAAGTGCTGCTAACCACTCTTCCTCTGTCCCGCTATAGCCATTTTCCACTGCCAACTCAAAGGCCGATTTGCCATCAACACCATCTTTACCGTCAACGCCGTCTTTACCATCTAGACCATTGCTACCATCTTGACCTGCAAGCGCTGCTAACCATTCTTTTTCAGTCCCGCTATATCCATTTTCTACAGCAAGCTCAAATGCTGATTTGCCATCCGCACCGTCTTTACCATTAGTACCGTCTTGACCTGCAAGTGCGGCTAACCACTCTTCTTGTGTACCGCTGTATCCATTTTCCACAGCAAGCTCAAAGGCTGACTTTCCATCAACACCATCTTTACCATCTAAGCCGTTGGTACCGTTAACGCCATCTTGACCATTTGCACCATTAACGCCATTTGCACCGTCTTGACCATCTAGACCATTGCTGCCGTCAGCGCCATTTTGACCATTTGCACCATCTTGACCATTTAAACCATTGGTACCATCAATGCCATTGCTACCATTCTTACCGTTGTCACCATCACTACCTGTACCTGCAACCACCGCACCTAAAGCTAGAGCACCAGCTCCCATACCTAACCAAGTGCCCAGACCTAAACTCGATGATTCAGATTCAAGGAGTGGTTCAATTGTATTTAATCGTACGTACTTATCAAAAACCCACCCCCCATCCTCAGCTTGGTGTAAAAGAGCATGATCAAATTGACCTTGTTCAGTTAGAAAAACCAAATCTGAATCCATTTGTCCATTGACAATATTAACTGGCTCAATCGTAACTTTTTCACCGTTTTTAAGCGTAATAACAATTGAATTGCCAATGTACTCAATTTTAGCAATCTCTTCTTTATTCAGTTGTAGTGCAACTACGGAAGGCTCATTAAGAGCAATATTCTTGGCATCAGTTTGCTTAGAGGTATAGTGGCTCAACTTACTTGTAACAACGATATTAGTCATTTTTTTCTCTTAATAAATGCAAATAAACCCACAACTAATTTAATTTCTATTTATGGACTTATAAATATATAAATAATGAATACCCAAACCAAATAACACTTTAAGATAAGTTTAATTTATTTGTACTTGATTAAATAAAAAACAATTTCCATTATAGTAATAAAATCATCTTTGT
>NZ_JCAKMZ010000065.1:0-1619 GCF_059515865.1 Acinetobacter sp. CY73
CACCATCTTTACCATCTAAGCCGTTGCTACCGTCTTGACCTTTAAGTGCGGCTAACCACTCTTCTTGTGTCCCGGTGTAGCGTGTCCCGGTGTAGCCATTTTCTACTGCTAACTCAAATGCTGATTTGCCATCCGCACCGTCTTTACCATTAGTACCATCTTGGCCTGCAAGCGCTGCTAACCACTCTTCTTGTGTTCCGGTGTAGCCATTTTCTACTGCCAACTCAAAGGCCGATTTGCCATCTAAACCATCTTTACCATCTAGACCATTGCTACCATCTTGACCTTTAAGTGCGGCTAACCACTCTTTTTCAGTCCCGCTATATCCATTTTCTACAGCAAGCTCAAATGCTGATTTGCCATCCGCACCGTCTTTACCATTAGTACCGTCTTGGCCTGTAAGTGCTGCTAACCCTCTTCCTCTGTCCCGCTGTATCCATTTTCCACAGCAAGCTCAAAGGCTGACTTTCCATCAACACCATCTTTACCATCTAAGCCGTTGCTACCGTCTTGACCTTTAAGTGCGGCTAACCACTCTTCTTGCGTTCCGGTGTAGCCATTTTCTACTGCCAACTCAAAGGCCGATTTGCCATCTAAACCATCTTTACCATCTAGACCATTGCTACCATCTTGACCTTTAAGTGCGGCTAACCACTCTTCTTGTGTCCCGGTGTAGCCATTTTCTACTGCCAACTCAAAGGCCGATTTACCATCCGCACCATCTTTACCGTCAACGCCGTCTTTACCATCTAGACCATTGCTACCATCTTGACCTGCAAGTGACGCTAACCATTCTTCTTCAGTCCCGGTGTAGCCATTTTCTACTGCTAACTCAAATGCTGATTTTCCATCAGTTCCATCTTTACCATCTAAACCGTTGCTACCGTCTTGACCTTTAAGTGCTGCTAACCATTCTTCTTGTGTGCCGCTGTATCCATTTTCCACAGCAAGCTCAAAGGCTGACTTGCCATCTTTACCATCTAAACCATTGCTACCATCTTGACCTTTAAGTGCGGCTAACCATTCTTTTTCAGTCCCGCTATATCCATTTTCTACAGCAAGCTCAAATGCTGATTTGCCATCTAAACCATCTAGACCGTTGCTACCATCTTGACCTGCAAGTGCCGCTAACCACTCTTCCTCTGTCCCGCTATAGCCATTTTCCACAGCAAGCTCAAAGGCTGACTTTCCATCAACACCATCTTTACCATCTAAGCCGTTGCTACCGTCTTGACCTTTAAGTGCGGCTAACCACTCTTCTTGTGTACCGCTGTAGCCATTTTCTACTGCCAACTCAAAGGCCGATTTGCCATCTAAACCATCTTTACCATCTAGACCATTGCTACCATCTTGACCTGCAAGTGCTGCTAACCACTCTTCCTGTGTCCCGGTGTAGCCATTTTCTACTGCTAACTCAAATGCTGATTTGCCATCCGCACCGTCTTTACCATTAGTACCATCTTGGCCTGCAAGCGCTACTAACCACTCTTCTTGTGTTCCGGTGTAGCCATTTTCTACTGCCAACTCAAAGGCTGACTTTCCATCAACACCATCTTTACCATCTAAGCCGTTGCTACCGTCTTGACCTTTAAGTGCGGCTAACCACTCTTCTTGTGTCC
>NZ_JCAKMZ010000066.1:0-1468 GCF_059515865.1 Acinetobacter sp. CY73
TTGTGCTGGCGACAATAGCAAGAGTGAACCACCTGATCCCTTCCCGAACTCAGAAGTGAAACCTCTTTGCGCTGATGGTAGTGTGGGGTTACCCATGTGAGAGTAAGTCATCGCCAGCTCATTATTCTAAACACCCCCTTCTAATGAAGGGGGTGTTTTTTTGTGAGAAAAAAGTCAAAAATTAATGCATAAAATAAAACAATTGTTTAGTCGGAAAATTACAATGACAATCTTTGTTACTGTTTAAATAACAAGCAATCTGTAGAGAAGATTAAAATATTCATACTATTAAATTGAAATAAAAGTGGTTGGAATGAATTTTTACAAATTATTTAAATGCTGTAATTTACAGTAGGTGGGCAACTATGAAGTTTTTCGTATTGCTTATATTTGTACTTTTTCTTTTTTGTTTTTGGCATTTTTTTTTACATAATCGAATGATTGGTTTGAAAAGTATCCGAAAATTTAATTTGATAAAAAATATAAAGTTTGAAAAAGAATACAGTTCTCTTGAGCAAAGACAGTGGAAAGCTAAAACTGAATTAAACTCCGAAGATGTGCAACAAGATATTCAATTATTTGATCAAATCGCCAACTTAATGTTTGAAAAAGAACTCAAAAATCAAGAATTCGAATATGCCGATCAAATTCAATATGAATTTTTAAATAAAATGCCGACACAGGCGAGAAGTGAGATTCAACAATTTAGTTTAGGTGATTGGTCTATTTTTTGGACTTATAAAGCTCAATCCCTTGAATATTATGTGAGTAAATATGGAGTTTTTTATACGCACGTGGATCGAAATGGTGTCGAACACACCTTACAACTGAAAGACTCTGCTTAGTTGATTTATACAAAATTTTATAACTATCAAGAATGCTAATTTCTAGAATTAAAAACGCAAAGTGAATTTAAACGTTTGAACATATCATCCCATATCATTTCAGCTCCTTTTCTAAAATAGCCTATGTGACCAATTTCTTTTAATTGATATTCCTGTACTGAAATATTTAGAAAATTCAATTAAGCCTGAGTATAGTGCTGCATAAAACCTTCTCTTGACCGGGACAGTGCCCCTAATCATTAGCAAGTACAGAAACTGCATAAATGATTGATTGAATGAACTTGAGCATAAGGATTCTTAAGTTGGTATAGCCAAATATTAAACATAAGCTACATCATCTTAAATACGATATCCAGAGCTTCCTGAATGGTTTTATTGTTCTGAGCAATAATGTGCCTGACTTTACTTTTTAAGACAGACCATGCTTTTTCAATAGGATTGAGGTCGGGACTATACGCAGGTAGATAAACGATTCTTGTCTTATATTTTGCTGCTCAATCATCAATCGCTTGACCTTTATGAATTGAGGCATTATCGAGAATCAGCAAATAATTTTTAGTCTGAATATCCTTTTCCTGTAAGTCCTTTAACAAATACTCCAACCAACACAGAAAAATACTCCG
>NZ_JCAKMZ010000067.1:0-928 GCF_059515865.1 Acinetobacter sp. CY73
GCTCAAAGGCTTGAAGATCTCGAATCCTCGAAGGGCGTCCTGCATTTTGAGGTTTAGGCTGTTTGAGCTGACCAGTCTGCTGTTCGAGTAGAATCCAATCATCTAGGGTGGTTCTTGCAATATTAAAAAGTTCACACGTTTTGGATTTATGCTGTGATTCTTTATAAAACTGCATGACTTTTTCGCGTAGATCGACAGAATATGTTTTTGGCATGATCCTAAATCTTAGTGTTTTTTCTATTGTAGCTCATATTGGATTCTTAGCTATACGGTAAGGACAGTGCCTACTAATTGAATATCCCAAGCAACTGGTTTAAAAATTAATTGATTGTTTTTAATATGCAGAACTGGTGAATTGTACTCATTAAAAATTACTAAATTTAATAAAAAATGCCCATCAGCCAATATCAGACCAATTAAAGGTGTTCCATCAACGCTAATAGGTATCATTGATGTAGCATAACCTTGATCTTTACAACTAAAAGTATTACCTCCTATTTCGATAATTGCTTCTTCACCTGCAAAATGTAAAAGATATGGTTTAGATACTCCTTGTTTTAGATTAAAGGGATCTTCATTAGACCTCTTGCGAAAGTCGTTATTGCAAGTTTATCCGGTTTACCAGTGCAGCGATTAAGCTAATGCGTAAACCGAATCGCTTGCGTCTATTTCGGTAGCGTTCACTCAATATTCTAAATGTTTTTAATTGACGATTGATGTGTTCAATCACAATTCGTATTTCTCCAATGATTTTATTGTACTTTTTCTCAATATCAGATAAGGCAGAATTCTTCTTTTTCTTAATAGGAGTCAATAGCTTAAATCCACGCTCCTCTAGTCCATGATACCCTAAATCAGTAACCACATATTCACAATGCTTGAATTTTGCAATCGTTTTTCTTGCCAATTTAATGTCATGTTGACTACC
>NZ_JCAKMZ010000068.1:0-805 GCF_059515865.1 Acinetobacter sp. CY73
ACAAAGAAAGTTGAATCCTGTGCTTGACTCTTGTCGTTAAAAACAGGACATTTTAAATGGTTTATCGCATAGACATTTTAATTGGTGAATAACACGACTTGTAATGCAATTTGCATTACAGTACTCTTAGTACATTAAATAACTGGGAGATATGATGGCTACTGTTAACTTCAGGATCGATGAAGCCCTTAAAGAAAAATCCTATTCCATCCTTAAAGAACAAGGTATTGCACCTACAGATTTCTTTACTAGTATTCTTGAGTATGTTGCTACGACTGGGAAACTACCTGTCAAAAAAGCTTTGCTTTCAGAAGAAGATGAAGAATTGTTAGCTCTTGTCCGTAAGCGCATTAATGACCCTAAAGAGATGTTTGAGGAAGTCACATTAGATGACTTATAAGCTTTTACGTCACAAGGACTTTACAGCAGAATGGGAAAAACTCCCTGTTGCTATACGAGATCAATTTAAGAAGAAACTAGCCAAAGTCATAGAGCAGCCCCATATTCCAAAGAATATGCTTAGAGGCGATCTTGCAGGCTGCTACAAAATTAAATTATTAAAAGCTGGTGTCAGACTTGTCTATCAAGTTAAAGATGATCAGGTAGTTATCTTGCTCATCACAGTCGGGAAACGAGCTGACAGCATAGTTTATGACGAAGCAAAAAAGCGTATTAAAGACTAAAAATGGGAGCTATAAGCTCCCATTTTTGTGTTATTCACCAATTAAAATGTCTATGCGATAAACCATTTAAAATGTCCTGTTTTTAACGACAAGAGTCAAGCACAGGATTCAACTTTCTTTGT